>JAVXWK010000265.1:0-9647 GCA_032230575.1 Pseudonocardiales bacterium
GCAGCTCGATCGCGGCCAGCGCGAACGGCGACAGCGGCTGGTTCAGCGCGAAGTTGAACTGCAGGTCGACCGTCAGCCGGAAGTCGTCACCGTTGCGCTCCACGACACCGGCCGCGACCAGCGCCTTGTACATCGCCAGCGCGCGGCGGATGTGCTTGAGCTGCTTCGGGCGGTCCTCGTGGTTGTCCTCGAGGAGGTGCCGCATGGCCTGGAACGCGCCGCCGAGAGGACGGCCGATCACGTTGAGCAGCATGGCGTGCGAGACCTGGAAGCTCGACGTCAGCGGCTCGGGTTCGGCGCCGACGAGCCGTTCGAACGTGGTCTCGCTCCACGACACGAACCCGTCCGGCGCCTTCTTGCGGACGACCTTGCGGCGCTTCTTCGGGTCGTCGCCGGCCTTGGCCAGCGCCTTGATGTTCTCGACCTCGTGCTCCGGCGCCTGCACGACGACGGTGCCCACGGTGTCGTAACCCGCGCGGCCCGCCCGTCCGGCGATCTGGTGGAACTCGCGGGCCTTCAGGATCCGGGTGCGCGTGCCGTCGTACTTCGACAGCGCGGTGAAGACGACCGTGCGGATCGGGACGTTGATGCCGACGCCGAGCGTGTCCGTGCCGCAGATGACCTTGAGCAGACCGGCCTGCGCGAGCTGTTCGACCAGGCGGCGGTACTTGGGCAGCATGCCGGCGTGGTGCACGCCGATGCCGTGCCGCACCAGCCGCGACAGCGTCTTGCCGAACCCGGACGAGAAGCGGAAGTTGCCGATCGTCGCCGCGATCGCCTCCTTCTCGGGCTTCGTCGCGACGTTGACGCTCATCAGCGACTGCGCGCGTTCGAGCGCGGCGGCCTGGGTGAAGTGCACGACGTAGATCGGCGCCTCACGGCCGTGCAGCAGGTCCTCGATCGTCTCGTGCAACGGCGTGGAGACGTACTGGAAGTTCAGCGGCACCGGGCGCTGCGCCGAGCGGACCACCGCGGTCGGGCGGCCGGTGCGCCGGGTCAGGTCCTTCTCGAAGAACGCGACGTCGCCGAGTGTCGCCGACATCAGCAGGAACTGGGCCTGCGGCAGCTCGACGATCGGCACCTGCCAGGCCCAGCCTCGGTCCGGCTCGCTGTAGAAGTGGAACTCGTCCATCACGACCTGGCCGACGTCGGCCGTGTGGCCGTCGCGCAGGGCGATGTTCGCGAGGATCTCCGCGGTGCAGCAGATGATGGGCGCCTGGTCGTTGACGCTGGCGTCGCCGGTCATCATGCCGACGTTCTCCGGCCCGAACACCTCGCACAGCGCGAAGAACTTCTCCGAGACCAGCGCCTTGATCGGCGCGGTGTAGAAGCTGCGCTGGTTGGCCGCCATCGCGACGAGGTGAGCACCGATGGCCACCAGGGACTTGCCGGACCCCGTGGGCGTGCTGAGGATGACGTTGGCCCCGGAGACGAGCTCGATGACCGCCTCCTCCTGCGCCGGGTACAGCGCCAGGCCGCGCTCACCCGCCCAGTGGGAGAAGGCGTCGAACAGTTCGTCTTCGTCGGCGATCGAGGTGAGCCGGTCCGTAAGTGCAGTCATCGCAGGTGAACTATAGGTGGTACGCGTACTCGGTGAACTCCCAGTCGGTCACGAACCGCTGGAACCGGGCCACCTCCTCCCACTTGAAGTCCACATAGGACCGCACGAAGTCCTTGCCCAGCACCTCGACCATCGCCGTGTCCTCCTCCAGATAGGCGAGTGCGTCGGACAGCGTGGCGGGCAGCGTCGGGGCCTTCGACGGGTCGTAGCCGTAGCCCGCGGACGGGCGCGGCGGCTCGATCCGGTCGCGAATGCCCAGGTAGGTTGCCCCTATGAGGCCCGCGATGCCGAGGTACGGGTTGGCGCTCGCGTCGCCGAGCCGCAGCTCCAGCCGCGTGGTCTCGCCGCGTTCCGCGGGCACCCGGAGCATGGCGCTGCGGTTGTCGAGGCCCCAGTCGATCAGCCACGGGGCGAGCGAGTCCGGGCCGAACCGCTTGTAGGAGTTGACCGTCGGGTTGAGCAGCGCGGCCAGGGCCGGGGCGTGCTTGAGGATGCCGCCGATGGCCCAGCGCGCCTCGTCGGACAGGCCGTGCGACGTGCCGGGCGCCTGGAACGCGTTGCGGCCGTCCTTCTCGTGGCACGAGAGGTGCAGGTGGAAGCCGGAGCCGCCGCCGTCGTTGAACGGCTTGGCCATGAACGTGGCGAGCCGGCCCTCCCGTCGCGCGAGCTCCTTGACGCTCGTCTTGAACCGGAACGCGCGATCGGCCGCGTCCATGGCCGGCGAATGGATGAGGTTGATTTCGAACTGACCGCCCGCGTACTCGTGGTTGCCGCCCGTGGTTTGCAGGCCCGCCGAGCTGAGCGTGCGAAGAGTTCTCAACAGATGACCGTCCGAGTCGCCCCGTCGGCCGGTGGCGTACACGTTGCCCGGCTCATCGCAGTAGGGCCGCCACCCGTTCGGGCGATCTTCGTCGGGTTCGCAGAGAAAATATTCCAACTCGGGACCGATCACCGGTTTGAGGCCCGTCGTCTCGAATATTTCCAGCGCCCGGCGCAGCACCTGCCGCGGCGATTCGTCGACAGGTCTCTCGTCGGCCGGGCTCACGGCGTCGCCGATGCACCACGCCACGCCTGGCTCCCACGGAATCGGGAGCAGGGTGTCGAGGTCCGGCACCACGATGACGTCGGGCAGCCCGGCGTCGAGCACGCCCCCGTTCTCGGTCGTCTTGCCTCCGGGAGTGGTGCTGTAAACGGCACGGCAGAACGACAGCCCCCGCTGCGTAACCGCTGGTAGATGCTCCACGAGCACGTCACGGCCCCGGTCCGTGCCGAGCAGGTCGGGGAAGACGACGCGCACGACGTCGATGCCGTCGTCGCCCAGCCTTGCCGCGAGTTCTCGTGTCACCTGTTCACCGACCACGTCGAACTACCTTTCCGGCACAGTGTGTCGCTGGCACGGAGGGGATAACGTTGAGGGGCAAACGCTATAGACCCGTCCGTGGAGTAAAGACCATGATCGGTCTCAGTGGGTGCTCCACACTCATCGTCCACCACGGGGCAACAGTCCGTAACTGGACGGGTGACGACCGTCACGAGATCATGCACGATGTGGGATCGTGATCAAACCGCGTACGGACTGACTCGCACCACATCACAGACATAGTTCGGAACCGCAAGTATTGTGCCGGGAACACCTGAGCTCGAGCACGGGAGACTTTGAGTTGTCTGGTCACCACACGATTGCCGAGACCGAGAAAGCCGTCCAGGCCAAGCTCGGTGCGGTGCCGCTGCATCGCGAGCAGATGGCGGCGGTGTCGAACATCCACCGCGCCGCCACCGCGATCCGCCAGCACCTCGAGAACTCGGTGCTGCGCACCAGCGATCTGACCTGGACCGGCTTCGTCGTGCTCTGGGTCGTGTGGATCTGGGGCGAGATGGAGACGCGCTACGTGGCCGAGGAGGCCGGGATCTCCAAGGGGACCCTGACGGGCGTCGCCAAGACGCTGCAGTCGCGGGGGCTCCTGGAGCGCATGGGGCACCCGACCGACGGGCGTCTCGCGGTCCTGCGGCTCACCCCTGAGGGTGAAGAGTTGATGGCGGATCTCTTCCCCAAGTTCAACGAGGAAGAGGTCTTCGTCTCCGACCCGCTGGAGTCGTCGGAGGCCCAGTCGCTGGCCGAGATGCTGCGCCGCATGGTGACGCACCTCGAGGCCAACGGCGAGCAGCGCCGGCTCGATCTGCGCGGCGACACGCCGCTGCCGCCGCGCCGCTCCGGCCGCCGGGCCAAGCACGGCTGACACGCCCTTCGATGGGCGACTCACCGGGGGTGAGTCGCCCATTTCGGCGTTGGCTGATGGCGTCTGGCGTCTGGCGTCAGAGCAGGCTGAGCACCCTCGCGTGGAGGGTGTCGAGGTAGTCCTCGGACTCCGGCTTCATCAGTACGCTGCGGAGCACCCGTGCGCCGTCCACATCGGCGTCCACCTCGGGATGCCGTGCCGCGAACGCCGCCTTCGAGGCGCGGGCGACGCTCAGGAAGATCGGGTCTACGGCCGCGTTCATGCCGGTTTCCATTACACGGTGCGAGGCAGCGTCCACAGCCGACAGGGTCAGAGGGTTCGTCCGAGGGAAGTACGTGACGATGTCCAGTTCGGGCTCCTGGTAGAGCTCCAGCGAGTCGGACTCGCGGATGATCGACGCCCACCGCACGGCTGCCCGCCGTCCGGCTGCCAGGACTTCGCCCAGACCGTCGCGGGTCAGGGGGAGCAGGCGAAGCGTCAGCCAGAGGCCCGCGGCGGCTGCTCCGGCTCGGGAGCATTCCAGGCTGATCTCGCCCAGGTGCATTTCGTCGGACGTGAAGTACGTGTAGGGGGAGTCGTGCAGGTAGAAGCGGCCAACGGAGGGGTCGCGGAACAGGACCGCGCCGCAGCCGTAGGGCTGTAGGCCGTGCTTGTGCGGGTCTACTACTACGGAGTCGCACGACGCGATGGCTTCCCACGGTTCGGGCGCCAGGTCCGTGCCGGACAGCAGGGCGAAGAAGCCTCCGTAGGCGGCGTCCACGTGCACCCGCGCGTCGTAGCGGCGTGCGATGTCCAGGACGAGGTGCACCGGTTCGATGGCGCCCAGAGCGGTGGTTCCCGGGGTGACCACGACCGTGCCGACCTTGCCGGACTTCAGAAGTTCCTCGAGAGCGTCCAGATCCATGCGGCCGCGACCGTCCACGGCGACCGGGAAACCCTCGATGCCGAGTACGCCGCACATGCGTGAGTGCGTGTAGTGGGCTTCGGAGGAGTAAGCGACACCGCGCGAAGGATGCAACGAGCGGGCCACGAAGAGGGCTTCCAGGTTGGCGATCGTGCCGCTGGAGGTCAGGTGGCCGAGGTGCTCGGGGCCGTAGCCGAACATCGTGGCCAGGGACGAGACGACCTCGCGCTCCATGGCGGCGGTGGCCGGGCCGCCGTCCAGGGCGTGGTTGTTCGGGTTGATCAGCATCGCGGAGAGGTAGCCGACCACGGCTGCCGGGTGCGGGGGCTTGAGCATCTGACCCGCGTAGCGCGGGTGGAAGAACGGGTAGTTGTCGCGCAGGCGGTCCTGCAGTTCGGCCAGGGCAGAGGAGAACACGGTCGGGTCGACCTGCAGGGACGAGTGGGGGGAGAAGGAGCCGTACTCGGCGGTCCACTTCTCGTGGTTGGCCAGCGCCTCGTTGAGCCAGTGCTGAAGATCCACCGTGCACACCCCACTCGTCCGTGCAAACCCGAATGTTCGAATTTGGACGTTACGGCAGACCCCAGCGCGAAGACGAGCCGTTGGCGGCCACGTCGCGTGCTGAGACGTCGGGACGTGTGCCGCGCCGCGAGACGACGGCCGTCTGACCTCGGCGAAGCGGGATTTCGATGGCCGAACCGCGTTGCTTGTAATTGAGACGGCGGCCCCAGTTGTCGCGCACGTCGATGTCGCCGGCGATGCCGTGCTCGAGCACCAGGGGAGAACCCGCCTCCGAGTGGACCTGGACCCAGTCGGTGCGGCCGGCCGAGCGGGAGGCGTCGACCAGGAAGGCGCCCTGGGTTCGCAACGAGGAGATCGACGCGTCGGCCCACGTTGAGGAGATGGACGGGAAGACGCGCACGACGTTGTTGTGCGACTGGACCATCATCTCGAGGACGGCCTGGCCGGACATCAGCGGCGACTCGATCGCGAGGTTGCCGCCCTCGCGGTAGAAGGTGTTCTCGGTCAGAACGGCGTTCGTGCCGACCTGCTTGCGGTCCAGGAAGTAGCGGAGGAACGAGAGAGCGTCCTCTGGACGGCCCATCGCCGAGGCCATCGCGGACGCGGCGCCGTAGCTGTAGCCGGCCCACAGGTTCTGTCGCGAGGTCCAGTGGTCGAACGTGCGGTTGATCAGGTCCCGGTGCTCGGGCATGTCGTAGGTCAGCTCGCGCAACGGGTAGAACCACAGCATGTGCGAGAAGTGGCGGTGCGAGTCGTTGAGCGACACGTCCTTGCCGATCAGCACGCCGTTGGGGCCCTGGGCGTACGGGACCAGGCGGGTGAGGATGTCCCGCCAGCGCGCGTTCTCCTCGATGGACAGCAACGTGCGCACGCCCCACCGGATCAGCGACAGGTCGTACGTCGTGTCCGTGGCGTTGGCGTACTCCGGCGAGCGCGTCTCCGGCAGGTGCAGCTTGCCGTCGGCGCCCTCGACGAGGAACCGCGCGTAGTAGTTGACCGCCTTGGTCAGGATCGGGAACAGGACGTCGGACAGGATCCGCTTGTCCATCGTGTGCCGGTAGCCCAGCCAGACGTTGTGGCAGGCCCACAGAAGATTGCCCGTGTGGTCATTCGGCGCCACGCCGGGGACGCCGCAGTAGCGCGGGCCGGAACGCAGAGTGCGGTCGCCGGGGTGGCAGATCGCGTACGAGTTGCCGTCGCGGTAGGCCGGGTTCACGTTCAGCTCGAGGTGGTGCTCGAAGCGCTTCAGCGTCGTGGTGACGGCGTCGAGCTCGTGGTGGTTCGAGCCGTTGATCAGCGGATACGAGATCTGGACGTTGAGGTTCCACCACACGGCCGTCCAGCTGTTGCCCTGCTCCGGGAACCACGGGCCCCACTCGGAGATGACCGGTGCGTCGGCACGGGTGGCGGCGGCCATCTTGTAGAGCTGCGCCCAGTAGAAGCGCTGCACGAGCTTGTCCGGAACCGAGATCAGCGACTTCGCGAAATAGGCGTTCCACCAGCGACGATGCTGCAGCGTCAGCACCTCGAACGGGATCGACAACGCCTGGCGCACCTCACGGATCGCGTCGGACGTGTGCGTGTCCGCAGGGTGTGTGTACGCCACGTGGGCCGCGAACCGGCCGTCCCGGGCCTGCCAGGCCGTCGTGTAGCCACCGCCCGCGTGGAGCGGCTGTGCGGCGTACGAGACGCCGTTGCCCGTGCCCAGCGTGGCGTCGGGGTTGGCCGTGTACTCGGCAGGCTTGCGGATCGCGCGCGTCGTGGCCGACTGCAGGGGCTGGAAACCCCAGGTCACGTCACCTTTGACCCGCGCGAGGAACGTGCTGCGGGTGTTGTGCACCAGCATCGTGAAGGAGGCGCTGCCCTGCGTCGTGGTCACCGTGCCCGTGAGCTCGGCGTTCCACAGGTCGAGCGTCCAGTCGACCGTGGTGATCGCGCCCGCGAAAGCCAAGGTCAGGTACCCGATCGGCAGCCTCGACAGGCCGATCGCGGCCTCCCAGTGCTCACGCTGGTCCTGCACCTCGGAGTGGCTGAGCATGAGCTTCAGCTCGTTCGGCGTGCGGCCCGCGTAGACCTGCACGCCCAGGAAACCGTTGGCCAGGAACGGGCTGTCACCCCAGTTCTTGGGCAGTTGCTTCCACTCCATGCGCGCATCGCTCACGACGTCCTTGTGGACGTTCCTGTGACCCGATGTCTGCACCTGATCGGGAGCGGCGGCCGCGACCCCTCCGCCGAGCGCGGAAGCACCTACGGCCGCGCCTGTCCCGTACAGAAAGGTTCTACGCGACAGCTCTGTCACTGTTCGTCCCTCCAGGCCGTGGCGGCGGCGGAAGGGATCTTACGCAGAATTCATCGGATGACTAGGGGAGCGAACCGAGGCGGGCTCGCGACACGAAGACTTCGGTGTGACCATCGACGCGCACTTGCCTGCAAATTGTTGTTGCACACGTCTGGCCATAGCCGCTGTCCGGCAATTAGCGTGATCGCACATGTCACCTGTTGCCATGCACATGAGCGACGGACTGCTGAACGCGCCGACCTCCGTGGCCTTCCTCGTCGTCGCGGCGCTGGGCGTCGGGTTCGCGTTGGTCAAGGCGCGTGCGGACCTCGACGACCGCACGGCGCCGATGGCGGGCCTGGTGGCCACGTTCATCTTCGCCGTCCAGATGATCAACTTCCCGATCCTGCCCGGCGCCTCCGGTCACCTGCTCGGCGGCGCGCTGGCGGCGATCCTGGTCGGCCCGTACGTCGGCGCCCTGTGCGTGACGATCGTGCTGGTGGTGCAGGCGCTGCTGTTCGCGGACGGCGGGCTCACCGCGCTCGGTGCCAACGTCACGAACATGGCGTTGATCGGCACCGCGACCGGGTTCTTGGTCGCGATCGCGCTGCGCAAGCTCGCTGAGCGCGGCAAGGGCGGGCTGGCCGCGGTCGCGTTCGTCTCGGCGTTCATCAACACCGTGGTCGCCGCCACCGGGTTCGTGATCGAGTACGCGATCGGTGGCGCCGGCGGGGTGGAGATCGGCAAGGTCGCGTTGCTGATGTGGGGGCTGCACGCGCTGATCGGCATCGGTGAGGGACTGATCACCGCCGTCACGGTCACGTCGGTCGCGTCGATCCGGCCCGATCTCGTGTACCTGTTGCGCGGCAGCAAGAAGCCGTTGGAGGTCCGGTCGTGAAGAAGTTCTTCATCGGGTTCGTCTTCGTCTCGCTGCTGATCGCGGGCGTGCTGTCGTACTTCGCCTCCGGTGATCCGGACGGCCTGGACAAGACCGTCGAGGACACCGGCATCGCCGCGCACGCGCGGGAGCATCCGTTCTCGGGCAGCGCGTTCGCCGACTACGCGCTCGGCGGCGACGACAAGTTCACCGGGCTCGCGGGCGTGCTCGGCGTGGTCGTGGTGCTGGCGCTGTCGTTCGGATTGTTCTGGGTGCTGCGCAAGAGGTCTGAGGTTCGATGAGCGGTAGCCACGACGTCCTGCACCACGCCGGCGACTCGCCGGTGCACCGCCTCGCGCCCCACGTGAAGATCCTCGTGGCGTTCGCGGCGGTGCTGGGCGTCGTGGCGACCCCGCGCACGTTGTTCGGGCTGTTCGGCCTGTACCTGCTGCTGATCGTCGCGGTGTGGTCCGTGGCGCGGGTTCCCGTGCTGTGGTTCGTGAAGCGCGCGGTGATCGAGGTGCCGTTCGTGGTGCTCGCGTTCCTGCTGCCGATCTTCGGCACGGACCCGCGCACGGACTTCCTCGGTGTGTCCCTTTCCGTCGAGGGTTCCTTGGCGGGCTGGAACATCCTGGCCAAGGGCACTCTGGGCGTGCTGATCAGCTTGACCCTGGCCGCCACGACGGCGCCGGGGGAGTTGCTGCGCGGCCTGCAGGTGTTGCGGGTGCCGGCGCCGCTGATCATGATCGCCACGCTGATGCTCCGCTACGGCGAAGTCGTTGTGGGAGAAGCGAGACGCATGCGCGTCGCCCGCATCTCCCGTGGCGACGACCCGCGGTTCCTGTGGCAGGCGGGAGCGGCCGCGCGGGCGGTCGGCACACTGTTCATCCGGTCCTACGAACGCGGAGAGAGGGTGCACCTGGCGATGGTGTCGCGCGGCTGGACGGGCAGTCAGGGAGGCTCCGCGACGATCGTCGCGGAAACCCCGGCCGCGCCCGCGCTGGAGGTCTCGAAGCTCGCCTTCGCCTACCCCGACGGCCACCAGGCGCTGTTCGGCGTCGATCTTCGGGTCGATCGTGGCGAACGGGTCGCGGTGCTCGGTCCGAACGGCGCCGGCAAGACCACCTTCGCGTTGCACCTCAACGGAGTCCTGGGCGGTGGCTCCGGCACGGTCGCGGTTGCGGGGCTGGAGGTCGCGAAGCGGAACCTGCGTGAGATCCGCCGCCGGGTCGGGCTCGTCTTCCAGGATCCCGACGACCAGCTGTTCT
>JAVXWK010000266.1:0-2540 GCA_032230575.1 Pseudonocardiales bacterium
CGAGGCGCGGGCGGCCATCACAGCGGCGTGCCCCACCGCGCCGGCGCCGACGATGGCCACGCTGGACCCCGCCGGCGGGCGCAGCTCGTTGAAGATTGAACCGGCGCCCGTCTGCATGCCGCAACCCAGGAAGGCGATCTGCTCGAGCGGCAGGTCCCGTGCGACCGGGATGAGGCTCGACTCGACGACGTTCGCGTAGTTCGAGAACGACGACTGCCCGAAGAAGTGCGACGACACCACTTCGCCCGAGGTTGAGGTCAGCGACGACGTGCCATCGAGAGTCCGACGGCCGCCAAAGCACTCGGCGAACCCGTTTTCGCAATAGGCCATGTTGCCGGCGAGGCACTGCAGGCAGTGGCCGCAGTATGCCGCTGACATCACGACATGGTCACCGACGCTCACCTTCGTGACATTGCTCCCGATCGCCTCGACGACGCCGGCGCCCTCGTGTCCGAGCACGACCGGCATCGGGATCGGATACACCGCGTCGCGCATTGCCATATCGGTGTGGCAGACACCGACAGCGACAACCCGGATCCGGGCCTCGTTTGGACGGATCTCATCGAGCTCGAGGTCCTCGAGGGCGAACCTGCCGTTCGGCTCGCGAACGACGGCGGCAGTAACACTGGTCATGGATCCATCTCCTAGGTGAGGGTTAGTAGCACGGTGAATCTCACCGCGCCGGACGTGGTGGCGTCGGTCAATGAGCTATTGGTCAATGGGAAGCTCTACGGTACAGAATTCTCGCGTTGGCACATTGGGAGAAGCTGGCAAGGACTCGGAATTTATGGACTTGGTGGCGAAGGCGTAACTGGTTCGAGGATGCGGCGACAACGTCAAGTTCGGCGACGTCACATGCGGTGCTGCTCGGGGCGTTGGTCGAGGCCTGCGGTGCGCGCTCGTGCATCACTCGACGTCCGACCTGTGGTGGCGGCGGCATCCGACGAGGATCTCGACGAGGCGGAGGCCGATGAGGACGCAAGCGGGCATCGTGGGGACCGACACGATGCGCGGCATGATTGTGCTGTCGGCGACGCGGAGGTTCCGTACGCCGTTGACCCGCAGTTGCGCATCCACCACCGCGCGGTCGTCCTTCCCCATCCGGCACGCGCCCGAGGAGTGGAAGTACGTGGTGGCGCCGTCGCGGACGAAGTTCGCCAGCTCCTCGCCTTTCAAGTCACGACCCGGGGCCACCTCCCGCACCACGAAGGGCTTCACCGCGGGGGTGGCGGCGACCTCGCGCGCGAGGGCGATGCTGCGCTCGAGGGCGGCGACGTCCCAGGGGTGGCTAAGGAACTTCATGTCCACGACCGGTCGGTCTGCGGGGTTGGCGGAGCGGAGCTTGACGGTCCCGCGGCTCTTCGGGGTGACGAGGCCCGCGCACAGCGCCCAGGTGTGGGGTGGCGGCGGGTACTGCTGGGCGATGACCTCGCTGGCGTACGGGATCTCGATCTGGACGATGCTGATGTCGGGCCGGTCCAGGCATGGGTCGGAGCGGTAGTAGCCGGAAACGTTCGCCGCGCTGTTGCGGTACTCGAACGGCTCGGGCGCCTCGTACAGGCAGCCGCCGTGCAGGATGTGGTCCTGCACGTTCCGGCCCACCTCGGGCGCGTCGACCCGGACCCCCAGGTTGAGGGCGCGCAGGTCCTTGGCCCGGCCGATGCCGCTGAGGTTGAGGAGCTTGGGAGTGTTGAACCCGCCCGCCGAGAGGATGACCTCGCGCTCGGCCCGGATCTGGACCACTTTGCCGTCGCGGACGGCTTCGACGCCCGTGGCCGTCCGGTGCCGGAAGGTGACCCGGTTGACGGGGGTGTTCACCAGGACGGTGACGTTGGGCCGGTCCAGCACCGGGTACAGGAAGGCGCGGGCCATGCTGTTGCGGCGTCCGTCCTTGATGATCTGGTTCATGTAGCCGAAGCCGTTGCCGGTGACCTCCCGCTCACCGTTGAGGTCGTCGACGACCGGGAGCCCGAGCTCGCGGAAGCCCTCGAGCGCAGCGGTCGCCAGCGGCAGCGGGTCGGCAGCCGGCTGGACCCAGACGGGTCCGCCCTCGCCGCGGCTGGGGCTCGGCTTCCCCTTCCAGTCCTCGATGCTCTTGAGCAGCCGGAGCCCGTGCCGGTAGCCCCACCGGTCGTCGCCGGACTCATCGGCCCAGTGGTCGAGGTCAGCCTTGAACGGACGGGCCCAGATCGTCGCGTTGATGCTGCTGCCGCCGCCGACCACCTTGCCGGTGTGCTCCGGGATGGCGCGACCGTTGACTCCGGGGCTGGGGATCGAGACATCGTTCCAGTCGCGCGAAGTGCCGAGGTTGGTGAACCACAGGCGCGGGTCGAGGACGGCCGGGTCGGTGTCCCAGTCCCCGGCCTCGATCAGCAGGATCCTGGCTGACGGCATCCGCTGCGCGAGGGTGCCGACGATGGTGCAGCCGGCGCTGCCGGCGCCCACCACGACGTAGTCGTAGCCCTTCTTCTGGTGAGCAGCGTTCCTCGCCTGGTTCGCGCGGGCCGAGTCCAGGGTGTCGGCGAGTGCCGACACAGCGG
>JAVXWK010000275.1:0-11187 GCA_032230575.1 Pseudonocardiales bacterium
TCGGTCACCTTGGTGACGATGTCGTTGGAGGACGCGATGTCCGAGACGTTGGAGACGACGTCGGTGCCCTTCAGAAGGGTGGCGTCGAGGGTGTTCGACACGTCGCCCAGACCGGAGAAGTCCGAGACCAGCGCGGTGATGGCGGAGGGAGCGGCGATTCCGGCGATTCCCGCCACGTCGGCCACGCCCGTCACGCCGTCGACGTTGCCCGCGATCTGCAGCAGGCTGTCGACGGCCGGGAGCTCGCTGCCGCCGAGGACGTCCTGGACCGCGTCGATGTTCGGCACGGACGCGGCGTCGAGGACCAGGGGCAGGATCTCGTGGACGTCGGTCGCGGTGATGTCGTTCAGGCCCGCGTCCTCCAGGCAGCCCAGCGGGTCCTGCAGGAACGCCTCGCGGGCGTCCACGTCGGTGAGCAGGCCGAGGGTGAAGTCGTGCAGGGTGATCTGCTCGGTCTGCACCGTGGTGCCACCGGTCTCGACGGTGGTGTTGCCGGTCTCGACGGTCGTCGGGCCGGTCTGCACCGTGGTGGGCTCGGTGGGCGCGGTCTGCTGCATGGGACTCAAGCTCCTGTAGCTGAATCGGGGGATGTCGTGTTGAACCGTATGGATGAACGACATCCCCCGGCATCGGGAGTTGGCCCCAGATTGTGACGAAACGAGATCCCTAGGGGGACGGTGTCACCCGTTAGGGGACCCCGGGACTCACCCCAGAGGGCGAGATCTGTGCCCTCAGGGGCCGACGTAGTTCTCCGCGAAGGTCGCGCGGTAGGCAGGCGACTCGGCCAGGTGCTCCAGTCGTGCCTGAGCCAGGCGTCCGAAGAACGGCGAGCTCACGTCGGTGTGGATCATGTTCACCATCCACTGGGAGAATTCCTGTGCCCGCCACACGCGGCGCAGGCACTCCTCCGAGTAGGTCTTGAGACCGGTCTCCGAACCGGTCTCGTAGAAGGAGATCAGTGCACGTCCGAACGTTGCGGCGTCGTTCATCGCGAGGTTCATGCCCTTGGCGCCGACCGGCGTGATGATGTGGGCTGCGTCACCCAGCAGGTAGAGCCGGCCGTACGACATGGGCTCCACGACGTGGCTGCGCATGTCCAGCACGCGCTTCTCGATGATCTTGCCCTCGGTCAGCGACCACGTTGAGTCCTGCAGCGCGAACCTCTTGTGCAACGCTTCCCAGACTTGTTCGTCGGACCAATCCGTGGCTTTGGTTCCGACCGGCACCTGCAAGTAGAACCGGGAAATGGAAGGCGACCGCAACATGTGCCCGGCGAAACCATCCTCGTGCAATGCATAAATGATGGCTTTAGTCGATGGCGGCGCCTCCGCGAGAATGGCGAGCCACTCAATTCCGTGCTGATGGGTGAATTCCTTCAGCACCCCTTCGGGAATGGACGGGCGGCTCACGCCGTGGAACCCGTCGCACCCGGCCACGAAGTCCGCGCTGACACACGTGCGTACCCCATCCGCGCTGGTCCAGTGCACGGACGGCCCAGAAGACGTCAGGTCTCGCAACTCCACGTCGCTGACCGAGAACCGGATGTCACCCCCGGCGGCGAGGAATGACCCGATCAGGTCTTTCACCACTTCCTGCTGGGGGTACACGTAGTGCTTCTGGTCCCCGTACAGATCGCTGTACGACACCTGGAACGCCTGGCCACTCACGCGAAATTCACACGTTCCGTGACGGTCTGCTTCCATCAGCAAACGATCGGCGAGTCCCAGGGACTCGAGCATGGTTACGGAGCGGTGTTCGAGGACACCCGCCCGTGGTCGGGTTTCCACATGAGTACGACTAGCCTTTTCGAGCACGACGCAGTCGATACCTGACTGCTGGATCAAGTTTGCCAAGGTCAGACCGGCTGGCCCGGCGCCGACGACGGCTACAGCGCGCTTCAAGTGGGTTCTCCTAGCCCTAGACCTGCTGTGCTTAGATGCTCACCGCAGGTAGTGGACTGGAACCTGCGCGTGTCGGTCAACTGGGGTCTTTTGGAGCAGCATCACTACTCTGAGTGGTTGACCGTCGCGCTAACCCCGCAACGACGACACCGCTCCGACAGGAGAGTGCTCCCGATGACTCGAAGAGTCCGCCGTATGGCCGTCCGTGGCATCGCCCTTGCCACGCTGCTCGCCACCGTGGCGAGCTGTGGACTGCTCGGCGGCAAAGAGCAGGCGCCCGCGGCCGACCCGAACGGCCAGGTCGAGAAGCCCAAGATCACCCTGGGGGTGCTTCCGATCCTCGACGTCGCGTCCGTGCACGTGGCGAAGAAGAAGGGCTACTTCGCGGCCGAGGGCCTCGAGGTCGAGCTCAAGACCATCCAGGGTGGCGCTCAGGCGATCCCCGGCCTGATCAACAAAGAGCTGGACATGACCTTCGGCAACTGGGTCTCGTTCTTCGCCGCCCAGTCGAAGGACGCGGCCAAGCAGGTCGACGGGCTCAAGCTCATCGCCGATGGCTACCAGGCCAAACCCGACATGTTCCTGATCTTGGCGGCCGGTGACTCGGCCATCAAGAGCCCCAAGGACCTGGCGGGCAAGACCATCGCGATCAACACGTTCAAGAACATCGCGGAACTGACCGCGAAGGCGACGCTGGAGGCGGCGAACGTCGACCCGAAGTCGGTCACGTTCAAGGAGATGCCGTTCCCGGACATGCAGGCGGCGGTCACGAACAAGACCGTCGACGCGGCGTTCATGGTCGAGCCGTTCATCACCAAGGCTCAGCGCACCGCCGGCCAGGTCAAGATCCTCGACGCGGCTTCCGGCCCGACGGACAACATCCCGATCGCGGGCTTCGCGACCAGCGGTGAGTTCGCCAAGAAGAACCCCAAGACGGTGGCCGCGTTCCAGCGCGCGATCGCCAAGGGCCAGGCCGACGCCGTCGACCGTCCCACGGTCGAGCCGCTGCTCGTCGAGTACGCCAAGGTCGACAAGGAAACCGCGGCTCTTGTCCACTTCGGCGCCTTCCCGACCACGCTCGACGCGACGCGGCTGCAGCGCATCCCGCAGCTGATGCAGCGCTACGGGCTGCTCGACAAGGAGTTCGACGTCAAGCCGATGCTCATCCAGCCCTCCGGCAGTTGACGAACAGCGCGGGTGACTGTGATCGTGCCGAGATCATGGTCACCCGTGCCGTTGTTTCCTCCGGATGAATTATCGGCAAGGGGCCGTTTAGCCGCCCAGGTCAAAGTTGTTGATTCTCGAACCAGCTGTTTTGTCGTCCGAACGGCGGTATGAGAACAGCTCGTTTTACTCCAAGATCCACCAGGTTTGCAGCTATTAAACGGGGCGGGGAGTGTTGACGGTGCGCGGTCGTGAGGACCAGCGGGGCATCGACCGGTTTCGTCTACGCAACTGGCGGCTGCGGAGCAAGCTCGCGGTGGTGTTGCTGGTTCCGGCTCTGAGCACCGCGACGCTCGCGGGCCTGCGCCTGAACACCCAGCTCGACGACGTGGAGCTGTTCGGCACCGTCCAGCGAGAGCTGGCCGTGAGCCATCAGGCCGCGAAGGTGGAGAACGCGCTGCAGGTCGAGCGCGACTGGGCCGTGCAGTGTGTCGCCGCCGGCAGGCAGAACGCGTGCCCCGAGCACGCCGCCCGCACCGGCCTCAGCGACACGGAACTGGGCAAGTACCGGGACACGGGCGCGACGACCACGGCGATGAGCGCGCCGTTGCGGGAAGCGTTCACCAAGTCGCTGCAGTCGCTGGACGGTCTGGCGAGCTTGCGCGTCACGATCCTGAGCACCAAGTACCCCGACATGGCCGTGATCGGTGCCTACAACCAGATCATCGCCTCGCTCGGCCAGGTGCACCGCGCCGCGATCTCGAGCCTGAGCGAACCGGCGATCGTTCCGCTGGTCGCCGCCGCGCAGGCGCTGTACCAGGCGCAGGAACAGCTCGGCCAGCAGAACGCGATCCTGACCGCGACCGCGCTGCGCAAGGGGTTCGCCCCCGGCGGCACGGACGAGCTGCGCGCCGCGCAGTCCCGGCTCGACGCGGCGCTGAACGAGTTCAACGACGTGGCCTCCGCCGCGAACCAGCAGAAGTTCCAGGACAAGGTCTCCGGGTCCTCGGTCGACGGCCGCAACCGCCTGGTGAAGCTGGCGCTCGCGCAGGACGCCGAGGGCAAGCCGGTGTCCATCACGGACGCCGAGGTCCTCAAGATCGGTGAGGACACCGCGAACCTGCTGCGCGAGGTCTCCGCGGACCTGGAGAGCCAGGCCGACGCCACGACCTCGAACCTCGCGAGCATCGCGCGCACCGACGCGTGGCGTGACGCCGCGCTGGTCGCCGCGTCACTGCTCGTCGCGTTCGGTCTGATGGCGATGGTCGCGCAGTCGATGCTGCGGCCGCTGCGCATCCTCCGCCGCAGTGCCCTCGACGTCGCCCGCAACCAGCTGCCCGACGCGATTCGCCGCATCCGTTCGCACCGCGAGCCTGAGCGCGCCGCGGAAGAGGCGATCGTCCCGGTGCCGATCAACACGACCGAGGAAGTCGGTCAGGTCGCGCGCGCGTTCGACCTGGTGCAGCGCGAAGCCGTCCGCCTCGCCGTCGAGCAGGTGGCCCTGCGCGCGAACGTCAACGACATGTTCATCAACCTGTCGCGGCGCTCGCAGGCGTTGGTGGAACGCCAGATCAGCGTGATCGACCGGCTGGAGCAGGACGAGCAGGACCCCGACCACCTGGCGTCGCTGTTCGAGCTCGACCACCTCGCCACGCAGATGCGCCGCAACAGCGAGAACCTGCTGGTGCTCTCCGGCACGACGGTCAACCGCCGCGTCACCCGCCCGGTCGCGATCGCCGAGGTGCTCGGCGCCGCGGTGTCCGAGGTGGAGAAGTACGCGCGCGTCCAGATCGCGCCGACGCCGGACATGATGGTGCAGGGCCGCGTGGTCAACGACCTCGCGCACCTCATCGCCGAGCTGCTCGACAACGCGACCGCGTTCTCCAAGCCCACCACCAAGGTCACCGTGCGCACGATCGAGACCCGCAGGGGCGAGGTCGCGATCCGCATCCACGACCGCGGCGTCGGCATGCAGGACGCGGACATCGTCGAGGCCAACGCGAAGCTCGCCGAGCCGCCGGAGGTCGACGTCTCCGTGGCCCGCGAGATGGGCCTGTACGTGGTCGGCCAGCTCGCGAAGCGCCACGAGATCCGCGTGACGCTGGGCAACAACGACGACATCGAGGGCGGTGTCACCGCCCAGGTGATCCTGCCGATCTCGTTGCTGCACAAGGGAGCCGCGCCCGCGCTGCCGTTGCCCGCTGCCGTCACCCCGGTCGAGACCACCAACGAGGGCCTCGCCGGTGTGCCGAAGTGGTCGCCGGAGCACCCGGTCGTGCTGCGTTCGCCCGTGGAGTCCGACGAGCCCTCTGGGCGCCACCGCATCGAGCAGACGTCCGCGGACGGCCTGTTCACCGCTCGCGTCGAGGCGTCCGAGGAGGCCGCCGACGACGGTTACTCCTACGAGCCGCCGATGGAACGACCCGCCGAGCCCGCGGATCCGGCGACCGAGATCTTCCCGGCCATCAGGGACGGCGTGGGCATCGACGTCGAGGAGATCGACGCCGAGAGCCTGTCGCGGTGGTTCCAGACCCCGGCCGCCGAACCGCAGCGACCGGCCGTCGCCGAGTCCGCGGTCGTCGCCGAGTCCACGGTCGTCAACGCCACACCTGTCTCCACAAAGGACGTTCCGGCAGCGGAGCCGGAACACGACGAGTCCGAACCCTCCACGGTGAACGGCCTGCCCAAGCGGCAGCGTACGGTGGAACCTTCGAAGTCCGAGGCACCAACGGCGGTGCCGCGCGCGGTCGCCGACTTCGCCGAGTCCGACTGGGGATCGGCCGACGAGGGCTGGCGTGCCGCCGGTGCGCTGGAAACCGGCGTGCCCGCACAGACGACGGAGAACGGCCTGCCCAAGCGCGTCCCGAAGGCGCGCCTGGTCCCCGGCTCCTCTCCCAAACCGTCGTCACCCGTTCCCCAGCTGGCGGCCGCCGGAGCCGGAGGCCGTTCCGCGGAACGGCTCCGCCAGCGGTTCGCCACGTACCAGAAGGGTGTCCAGATGGGCCGCGAGTCGCTGTTCGACTCCGCCGTCGGTGGCATCCCCGTGATCGCAGAAAGGGAACACCAGTGACCACCGCGACTGAGGAACTGGACAACTTCAGCTGGCTGGTCGAGGACTTCGTCAGCAGGGTCGCCGGTGTCGCGCACGCGATCGTCGTCTCGGCGGACGGTCTGCTGCTCGCCTCGTCGGACCGCCTCCCGCACGACCGCGCCGAACAGCTGGCCGCAGTTTCTTCCGGCCTGGTCTCGCTGAACCTCGGCGCGGCGCGGTGCTTCGAGGCGGGTGAGGTGAAACAGACCGTCGTCGAGATGGAACGGGGCTATCTTTTCCTGATGTCCATCAGCGACGGGTCCTGCCTCGCCGTGCTCGCCGCGCCCAACTGCGACATCGGGCTCATCGGTTACGCGATGACCCGCCTGGTGGAGCGGGTCGGTCTCCAGCTGACGCCGGAGATCCGTGCCCAGCTGCACGTTTCCATGCGCGCCTGAGTAGAGAGAAGCTCCCATGAGCAACGGTGCTCCGGGTCGTCCCGGGTCACCTGGGGTCGACCTGACCGCGACGTCGGCGAAGATCGTCGTCGCGGGAGGGTTCGGCGTCGGTAAAACGACGTTCGTCGGCTCGGTTTCCGAGATCACCCCGCTGACCACCGAGGCCGTCATGACGCAGGCGTCTGTCGGCGTCGACGACCTGTCCGCGGTGCCGGACAAGGTCACCACCACGGTGGCCATGGACTTCGGCCGCGTGTCGCTGGACAAGGACCTGATCCTCTACCTGTTCGGCACGCCGGGACAGCACCGGTTCTGGTTCATGTGGGACGACCTGGTCCGCGGCGCGATCGGTGCCGTCGTGCTGGTCGACACCCGCAGGATCGACGAGGCGTTCGCGCCCATCGACTTCTTCGAGGACCGCGAACTCCCTTATGTGATCGCGGTGAACTGCTTCGACGGCCTGATGCACCACCGGGCCGAGGAGGTGCGGGACGCGCTGACGATCCCGTCCTCGGTGCCGATAATCCCTTGCGACGCACGGAACCGGCAGTCGACGAAGCAGATCCTGATCACGCTGGTGGAGCACGCGCTGCGTCAGCCTTCGTTCGCCTGAACCGCCTCATCTCGCTGACGCCCTCTGGACCATCAGATCCAGAGGGCGTCAACAGTTATACCCCTCTTCTGGCGGCGGCCTGTTCGTGGCTCTGGAACGCGAAACCGCAGTACAAACGGGGCCTGCCTACCAAGTGTCTGGACCGTGCCAGTGCTGATTGACACTTGACTCTTCTTGTGCGGCAACGCTTCGGCGATACAGTCGGGGTGCAATTACCCTGCATTGCGAGGAGATTCCTGTGTTCCTGCGCAAAACAATTGCTGTGCTCGCCGCGGCGGCCGCCCTGTCAACGGCCTTCGTCGGCACCGCACAAGCAGCCCGCACCATCACCTACGACTCCAAGGGTGCGGCTCAGTACGAGGCGGAGATCCAGTACGCCGTCCAGGTGTGGAACGACAGCGTGAAGAACGTCCAGATCAAGAAGGTCGCCGCTGGTGCGCGCCCGAACTTCACCATCGTGTCCGACCCGGGATGGCCGCGCGCTCAGCCGACCAGCCTCGGCAACGGCAAGATCTGGATGGGCAAGGAAGCGGTCGACCAGGGCTACTTCGTCAGGCGGATCGCTGCCCACGAGATCGGGCACATCCTGGGCCTGCCGGACATCAAGCCCGGCCCGTGCTCCAGCCTGATGTCCGGTTCCACCGGCGGCATTCCCTGCCAGAGCGTTCCCCCGAACGCGGCGGAGAAGAGGCGTGTCGAGCAGCTCTTCGCCGGCACCGCGAAGGCTGACCTCGCCGAGGTCGTCGACGCTGCCTGATCGAGTCACGCGGGGACCCCGCGTATCCCTCTGGGGTACGCGGGGTCCCCGCGTACTTTTGAAGACCACTAGATCAGGTGACGGTCAGGTCTACGCCGAGGGCGCGCAGTTCGTCCGGGTCGCCCGGGCCGCCGATCACGTGCACGCCCGCCGATCGCAGCAACGGCACCATGAGCGCCAACCCCTGCCGCGCCAGCCGTTCCGACGGGGGCATCGCCAGCCGGACGCCCCACACCGGACTGCGGTCCACAGTGGACAGCCCGGCGAACCCGCCGCCGAACTCGTGCAGCAACACGTGGACACCCATGTCGTGCAGCACTTCGAGGTTCTCCTCGCCGTCCGGCATCGCCCGCACGTCCAGCGCCAGGAACAACGACGAAGCCGGGAAGTCACTGGCGCGCAGGGTGGACCGCACGTACGCCGCCAGGTCCGGATCCCGTGACTGGTCCAGGGACAGCCTGATCAACACCGGCTCGCCGCGCGAACACGCGTCGTGCAACACCATCTGCCCAACGCGCGAAGCCAGCCCGAGCGCGTCTGCATGAGCCACGACCTCGTCGTGCCGCGAAGTACCCCACCGCAGGGACGCCTCGACGAAGGCCAGCGAGCCCGAAACCCACGACACCGGCGCGTACTCCACGGAGATCTCGCCGTTCTCGAAGGCACCGGGCATGGCCGCGATCCGCGCGAACCGGGCACGATCGACCACGTCCGCCTCGTGGTCGTAGATCGCCCACTGTCTCTTGCCGCCGGTCTCCGCACGCCGCAACGTCGAATGTGCCCGCCGCAGCACCACGTTCGGGTCGACGCCGGGCCCGGCCGCGTGCACGAACCCGATCGACGTCGACACCGCGACGCCCGCGCCTTCCAGGTACACGGGCTCGGAGAGCTCCTCGTCGATCATGGCGGCCAGCGCGGCCACATCCGGCGATCCCTGGATCAGCACCACGAACTCGTCGCCACCGACCCGCGCGACGACGGCGTCCGGCAGCACGACCCGCAGCCGCCGCGCGACCTCGACCAGAACCGCGTCACCGGCGACGTAACCCAGACCGTCGTTGACGATCGTCAGGCTGTCGACATCCAGGTACCCCAACGTGTACTGCGCACCGGACGCGAGTGCCGACTCCAGCTTGTCCGTGAACGACGCGCGGTTCGGCAGCCCGGTCAGCAGGTCGGTCAACGACTGGCGCCGCAACCACTCCTGCAGCATCCGCTGCTCGGTCACGTCCTCGATCAGCGCGACGAAGAACTTCGGCAGCCCGTCCGACCCGCGCAGCACCGACAGCACGACGTTCGCCCACACCGTGTCGCCGTTGCTGCGAGTCAGCTCCCACTCGCGCCGGTCAGTGTCCACAGAGGACGCGATCATGCGCGTGCACGCGGCCGACAGCTCCAGCGCGTCGGCCTCGGTGAACAGCTCCTTCGGCATCTCTTCGTGCCCGAGCATCGAAGCGAGCGCGTCGTTCGCCTCGACCACCGTGCCGAGCAGGTCGAAGATCGCGATGCCCACCGCGGTCGACGCGAAGACCTGGGCGAACCGCGCTTCGCTGTCGTGCAGGTCGCGCTGCGCGTCCTCGACGGCCTTCAGCAGCGCGTTCTTGACCTTCTCCTGCTCGGCGAACAACTGGTCGCGCGTCGCCCGCACGTATCCGGACGCGAGCGCGCCGAGCACCTCGGGCGGGAACTCCGGCGCCAGCACCTCCAGCGTGCGCCGCAACGAGTCCGGCCCGGTGAAGCGCCTGCGCACCAGCCACTCGCCGATGGCGATCGCCGCTTGCCCGGCACGCAGCCGGGCGGCGTGTTCCTCGAGGTGCTGCGTCAGCTTTCGCCGGGACATCGGCGAGTACGCGCTCTCGATCAGAACAGCCGCCCAGCGTTGTGCGAGGGGCGAAGGAGCCATCAGGGCTTGCGGCCCACCGCGGCGTAGAGGTTCGCCTTCGACGGGTCGTCGCCGACGTCCTCGGGAGTCTCGGGCCGCCACTCTGGCGTGAACACGATGCCGGGCTCGACGATCTCGGTGCCCGCCAGCATGTCCGCCACCTGAGCCTTGGTGCGCGGGGTGATCGGCTCCGCGGTCTTCGCGAAGATCTCCTTACCGGCCGCCATGGCCGCCGGCATGCTGTCCGCGGTGAAGTGCGACAGCGCCAGGTACGAACCGGAAGAGAGCGATTCCACGTAACGGGACAACACGCCCCACGGGTCGTCGGAGTCCGGGATGAACTGCAGGACACCCACCACCAGCAACCCGATCGGCTGGGAGAAGTCCAGCAGCTCGCGGGCCTGCGCGACGACCTTCTCGGGTTCGCGCAGATCGGCCAGCAACGCCGTCACGTTCGGCTCGTCGGCCAGCATCAGCTCGGCGTGCGTGATCGCGACCGGTTCGAAGTCGACGTACACGACCTTCGAGTCCGGAGCGACCTCGAGCGCGACCTCGTGCACGTTGCCGACCGTCGGGATGCCCGAACCGAGGTCCAGGAACTGCCTGACGCCGAGGTCCGCCAGCTCCAGCACGGCCCGGCGCAGGTAGGCGCGGTTGAGCCGCGCCATGCCCCGCACCGGCAGCACCTTGATCAGCGCTTCCGCTGTCTCGCGGTCCGCTTCGAAGTTGTGCCCGCCGCCGAGCAGGTAGTCGTAGATCCGGGCGGAACTCGGCACGTCGACGTTGACACCTTCCGGCACCCAGCTGACTCGATCGACCACAGCGGCACACCTCTCGCGATGCGAATTCTGAGCGTCGACAACCCTACTGGCCGCAGATGTAGGCCGAACGAATGAATTCCACCGTCACTCGAATGGTGAACGGGCGAGTCAGAGGATAAACCAATCGGTGCAACCGCTTGCGAACCGGAACTTCACAGGTCCGCGCGGTGCCATCCCCATCACGAACATCCCCAGCTCGTCGACCGCCGCCGTTTCGTGGTCACCGGAAGGCGTCACCAGCGTGACCGAACCGGTGGCCGGCATCAGCTGACCGGTGATCCCCGCCGCCGACACCTCGACCTGCAACGACACGTCGTGTGCGTCGAACACCAGCTGCCGGGCCGTCGAGGTGGACCGGGCGCGGGCGAACAACGTGTCGTCCAGCACCGAGTCGTACGACGTGATCAGCAGCAGTTCCTCGTCGATGTTCCGCCAGGTGAAGGCGGCCTTCGCGGCCTCCACGAACTCCGGCGGGACCTCCTCCGAAGGTGTGCTCAACGCGTCGCGCAAGGCGTCGAGCAGTACTTCGTCACTGTCCCAGTCGTGCCGCACCCAGCACA
>JAVXWK010000295.1:0-7865 GCA_032230575.1 Pseudonocardiales bacterium
GCCGCCAACTCGCTAGAACACTGCTCTCCGGACGGGACAACGGATCTTTCGACGGTTTGGCACTCGCCTACGCGGTCGTGGCGTTCTGCGCGTCCACTGAGGACGGTGCCGCCGAGGTGCTGGACGCCGTGCGGGACGCCGAAGTTCTCGTACTCGACGGCGTCCGCGGTGGCTACCTGCTCGTGCCCTGCGCCCAGGACCAGCACGTCGGCCTGGCACGCGAACTGCACGAGCGAGTGAGCGAAGACGTGTGGATGGCCGTCGCGTGGGCCCCGAGGCGCGACCTGGCCTCGGCGCGGGCCACGGCCGAGGACGTCCTGCGGATCGCGCAAAGCCGGGCGCCGGGCGTCTACGAGCTGCGCAACGTGCTGGCGGACTTCGCCGTGCTGCGCCGGCCGCACGTCACGGAACGGCTGGCCCGCATGATCGAACCCGTGGTGGCGCAGCAGCCGTTGCTGGACGCGCTGCGGGCGTTCATCGCCGAGGACGGCAACCGGGCGGCCGCGGCGCGCGGGCTGGACATCCACCGCAGCACCCTCGACCACCGGCTGCGGTTGGTCGAACGGCTCACGGGCTGCCGTCCGACCTCACCGCGTGCGCTGCTGATGTTGAGCGTGGCACTGACCGCCCACTCAACCCCTCAAGTTCCGCTGCCCCGCACTCACTGATTCTGTGCCTATTGATTCTGTGCCTATTGATTCTGGGTGGAGATCTGCTCGCGCAGCCGGTCCTCCTGCGCCTGGGTCTCCGGCGTGATGATCCCCTCGAACGCCTCCGGGCCGTGGATCTGCCTGATCTCGACCTCACCGCTCTGGAACGGCGCCTTCTTCAGCCACTCCACGGCGTCCTGCAGCGACGGCAGCTCCCAGATCCAGAACCCGGCGATCAGCTCCTTCGCCTCGGTGAACGGACCGTCGATGACCGTCGTCGAGCCGCTGCCGTCGAACGCGACCCGCGCGCCCTTGTCGCTCGGGTACAGGCCGTCGCCCGCGAGCATGACGCCCGCCTTCACCAGCTCCTCGTTGTAGTTGCCCATCTCGGCCAGCTCCGCGGCGGTGGGCATGACGGAGTTCTCGGTGTCCTCGTTCGCCTTGACGATGACCATGAACCGCATCTCGATCTCCTCAGGTCTGGTGTGTCCGGTCCGTTTCTACTCACGCGTCGATCGGCACCGCCCCCTTTCGACGAGCTTTCCCCGAAAGTGACTGGCGTCACACTATTACTCTGGAGCCCATGCGCGAAGACGTCGGCTGGATCCTCGAGAACTGCCAGGTCTGGGCCATCGTGGGGCTCTCGGACAACCCGTCCCGCGCGGCCCACGGCGTGGCGAGGTTCCTGCAGGAACGCGGCAAGAAGATCGTGCCGGTGCACCCGGCGGCCGAGACCGTGCACGGTGAACAGGGGTACGCGACGCTCGCGGACATCCCGTTCGAGGTCGACGTCGTGGACGTGTTCCGCCGCTCGCAGGACGCCGGCCAGTTCGCGGACGAGGCCGTGTCCATCGGCGCGAAGGCCGTGTGGTTCCAGCTCGGTGTGGTCGACGAGGCGGCGTTCGAGCGCACCAAGGCCGCCGGGCTGCGCATGGTGATGAACGTGTGTCCCGCGATCGAGTGGCGCTCCCGTTGACCACCTAAGTACTCTGCGGCGAGAAGTTCCCGGACATCTGGGGGTGCCGGGAACCCAAGCCTGGGGGCTTAGATCGCATGCTCGTTGACATCAACGTGCTGCAGCTCGCGGAATCTCCGCGTCTCGGTGGCTGCAGCGAGGAGTTCGTTCGGAAGCTGGCGTCCTCCGGGACCGTGCTCGCGCCGATCGTGGTGCACCGCGGTTCCCTGAGAGTCGTCGACGGCGCACACCGCCTGCGTGCGGCTGTGCTGCGCGGATGCCGGTCGGTCGAGGTCGAGTACGTCGACGGGCCGGTGGAGGACGTGTTCGTCCTGTCGGTGTCGCTCAACGTGGCGACGCTGACCACCGCGGACAGGGAGGCTGCCGCCCGCCGGCTGCTGCGGTCGCATCCGCAGTGGTCCGACCGGGCGATCGCGGCCTCCACGGGGCTCGCGGCCAAGTCGGTCGGAGTGCTGCGGCGCGCGGTGGGCGGCCGCGCGGCCAACAGGGTCGGGCGGGACGGCAAGGTCCGCCCGGTCAACTCCGCGGCGGGGCGGCGGCTGGCCGTGGAGATGATCGAGGCACGGCCCAGCGCCTCGTTGCGCGACATCGCTCGCGCGGCGGGGGTGTCGCCGGGCACGGTCCGGGACGTCAGGCGGCGATTGCTCGCCGGGCTCGACCCCGTGCCGGAACGGATGCGGGCCGCGGAGATGGCCGAGGTCGACGTGCCGGCGGCGCGCAGTGAGGTCCGGGCTCCGGACACCACATTGCCGATCCTGCGGCGCGATCCGTCGTTGCGCTTCAACGAGCACGGGCGTCTGGTGCTGCGCTGGCTGGAGGCGCACGCGGTGTCGTCCGGTGAGTGGGCCGCCGTGGTGGACGGGGTTCCGTCGCACTGCCGGGAGCTCGTGGCGGACATGGCGCGCGGGTGTGCCGAGGTCTGGGCCGAGATGGCCGAGGCGCTGGAACGAGAAGCCCGCCGCCAAGCTGTCTAGTCTGCGAGTACCACCAACCCAGGATCATCCAGCACTTTCCGACTACCAACTCGCCCGGTTCCCGGGGGCAGTCGGGGTGCAGCTGGAGGCGATGTGATCAAGAGTTGGCGGTACTGCGGAGGCCAGCAGAGCCACCGCCTTGGGTTCAACCAACCATCTAGCGGACAGAAAGCTAGGTGGCGAAAAGGATTTCGCTGATCTCGCCCGCGACCTCGCGCCCGGCCGCGGGGCGCAGGCGGGACAGCAGCTTGCTGAACGCCGTCAGGTCGATGTGCACGGTCGCCGACTGCACCTGGCGGATGTCGTCCAGCAGGCCGGTGACCAGTTCGCACGCGTGGTCCACGTCGCCCGCCGCGCCGTGGGCCAGCGCGCGGCGCAACCCGAACCGGGTGCGGGCGCGCAAGGCGGCGGGGGCGATCTGCGGCAGCTGCGTGTCCAGGATGGCGGCCGCCTCGGCGTGCCGGCCGAGGTCGTGGAACGACCAGGCGCGCGCGACGGCCACCTGGTCGATCAGACTCTTCGTGCCATAAGGGGATTCGCTGACGACCTGCTGCAACCCCTCGGCCCGGTCGAGTGCTTCCTGGCACCGGTCCGCGGCGCCCGCGAGCGCGAAGCCCTGTGCTTCCCGCAGGGCGGCCGCGGCTCGCATGGTGGGGGAGCGTGATTTGCCGGCGCTGCGGGCGAAGGACACCGTGCCGCGTGCGTCGCCCCGGTACAGCGCGAACTCCGCGGCGCGCACCAGCGCCCAGGCCTCCAGCTCCCGGTCGCCGCCCTTCACCGCGAACTGCACGGCTTTCCTGGTCAGCTCGGCGGCCGAGGCGTCGTCGCCGCGTTCCTGCTCCATCCAGCCCGCGTACTCGGCGTAGCGCGCGGCCAGCAGCCACAGGCCGCGGCCCAGGCCCGGATCGTCGGCGGAACGGGCCATCGAGCTGAGGACCTCCACCTGCGGGCGCAGGCCGATGAGGACGATCTCGGGGCTGTGCCGATGTCCCAGCGCGCGGTGGTTGTCGAACATCGAGTCGAACGTGAGCAGAGTGGTGTGGTCGCTCGGCAACGCCCGGGTGGGAGCGTCGGCCAGTTCGATCAGACGCCCTCCGGCCTGCAGGGCGCTGTCGAGAACCCTGGCCATC
Organism: Pseudonocardiales bacterium; assembly: GCA_032230575.1. GTDB lineage: Bacteria > Actinomycetota > Actinomycetes > Mycobacteriales > Pseudonocardiaceae > Lentzea. Next base: position 3,731 of record JAVXWK010000295.1, read on the forward strand.
TCCATGCTCGGGTGGACCTTGCCGTTCTCGATCTTGCTGAGGTGTCCTTTGCTGTACGGGACCCGGTTTTCCAGCTGGCTGAGCGAGAGCCCGCGCTCGCCGCGCAGGCGGCGGACCTCCTGTGCGAACGTGGGCGACAACGGCTACACCCCCTCCTCGGTAGTGTGCTGGGGTTCAAACACCCGGATACGGAATGTCAACGATTTGGCCGTTGATTGACGATCAACTGGGACTAACTGAAACGGCCGTCGATGGTTCCATGTGAGTCATGGCGATGACGTGCTCGAACGAGGCGGCTGGTGTGGTGATGGTCTGGCAGCGCTTGGCGACCAACGTGGTGCACCGGTCCCCGTGGTTCGAGGTGCGCGCGGACGACGTCGTCAGGCCCGACGGCGGGCACGGCACCTACACCCACGTGGTGGCACCGGGTTCGGTCACGGTGCTGGCGATCCAGGACGACGACCACGTCGTGCTGACCCGCCAGTGGATCTACACGCACGGCGGCACCGAGTGGCGCCTGCCCGGCGGCGCGGTGGACGACACGGACGACGACCCGCTGGCCGCGGCACGCCGTGAGCTCGCCGAGGAGACCGGCCTCAGAGCCGAGAGCTGGGAACGACTAGGCCAGATCCACGGCGCGGACAGCCTCAGCAACCACGTCGACCACATCTTCCTGGCCACCGGCCTCACCCAGGGCGAAGCCGATCTCGGGCCCGGTGAGTCCGACCTGCGCGTGCGCACGATGCCGTTCTGCCACGCCCTCGACCTAGTCCGTCAGGGCATGCTCCCGCACGCCGGCAGCTCACACGCACTGCTCGTCATGGCACTGCGCCGCACGAACCAGAAATAAAAGATCGGAGGGTTTCCTGCTTCAGCGTGCAACAGGAAACCCGTTCTCATTCGACTGGCGGAAAGCCACTCTTGGTGCATCGGCGAGAACTTCAGCCCGAAAGCCAGTCAGAATGAGAAGGTGAATTTCTCGATGAGAATGATCTGCTCACTCGCCACCGTCGTGAAAGTTGCCGTGATCTGCCTTTTCGTGGGATTCATGGTCGGCAGCGTTTTCATGGTATCGGTGATCTGACCCGATTTCGGACTGCGGTTCTCCCTGAGCCCACAAGGGAGGTGTCAGTCGTGGAACCGCATTTCTGCATCGAACTGATCTGAACCTGCTCGGCTACCCGCGTGGCGTCCACTGGACGCCGTAGCCGCGGCCCTGGCGAGGATGGGGGAACGACACGTCGATCTCCCCGATCTCGTCCAGCGGCAGCGTCTGCGGCCAAGGCGTCAGGTCATCGGTGTCGCGCGCCAGGGCCTCCTCGACGCGCCACACCGATTCGGGCAGAGCGTCCCGGTCGAAGCGGACCCTCAACCGGAACGACTCGCACATCCGCTCCGGCCAGAACACGTAGGTCGGGCGCATCGACTGTCCTCGTGGCACCTTCACCTCCAGCGCGAACTGGTGTGTTTGTCCCGCGTCAAGGGGTCGGGGCAACCGCAGCTTCATGAGGAAGCGCCGCGGGGACGGTCGTTCGTGGCCCACGAGCTCCACCCCGTGCAGCACCTCGATGTCCACGTCCCCAGGCGGGCCGTCGGGGGTGGGGGAGGGGATCGTGATCGACCACGCGATCTCGCTGACACCGTCGGTGTCGGCCACGACGGTCCGGCGCTCCGTGCACGCGGGCGTCGGGCCGTCCAGCTTCAGCAACGCGTCGAACTCCTTGACGTGCCACAGTTCCGACGGCGCCACGTGCGCCGTCGACGGGGCCGGCTGCAGTGCCACCTCCACCAGGCGCTGCAGCCCGGCCTCCATCCTCCTGCGCACCGTGCGCGCGCCGCGGTCCTGTTGCTTCGCGAGCCACTCGATGCGTTCGTTGAGGAACCGGAACTGCGCTTCGTCGTGCAGTCCGAGCGGCGCCAGAACCGCGTTGCGGACCTCCGCCGGGAAAGCGCGCACCGCGTTCGTCACCCAGTCGCGGAGTTTCGTTCTGACGGCTTCCGCGCCGTCCGTCTCCACGATGCCGCACACCTGGCGCAGCGCCTGCCCGACGTGCAAGTCGATTCCGGGAGTCTGCACACCGCGCCCACGGCACAACGTGCGCAGTTCTTCCATCAGCTGCTCAGATGAGACAGACATCCGTCCTCCGCGCGGAAATGCTTTGCCGGGCATGTCGGGCATACCTCGTCGGACGTTACCCCGGATGCACCATCCGGGTGAATGCGAATATCGGCGGCCAAAGGGATTGTTCTACACCGTACGTCAAGATGATCACCGCCGATCGACTGATGTCCTGACCTGCTCTTCACCGGTAACGTGCTGGTCACGGGCGGTGACTCCCTCCGGTCTCCGCCATCCCTGCCTGATGTGGAGGTTGGATTCGTGCTGCGCACAATATTGGCGGGATTATCCGCGTTCGCCCTGATCAGCAGCGTTCCTGCCGTCGCCGCCCCCGCGGAGAGCGCTTACCTGCTGCAGTTCCGCGCGACCCTGTCCGACGCCCAGCGCCACCAGCTCCAGGGCCTCGGCGTGCGGCTCGGCGCGTTCGTCCAGGACGGCACCTACGTCGCCCGCATGACGAGCACCGCGCGTGTCTCCCGGTTGAGCTACGTCCGCGAGGTGCGGCCGTTCCAGGCCCAGCCGCAGATCATGGCGCTGGGCTCGTCCGACTACCTGATCACCTTGGCGGAGCAGGACTCGCGCGACCAGCAGATCGTCGCCGCCAAGGTGCGGGCCGCGGGCGGTCGCGTGATCGTGATCTCCGACGACCGCGAGCACATCATGGCCACTTTGGACGCCGGGCAGGCCGCGCAGGTCGCGAAGCTGCCCGCCGTGATCGCGATCGACCCGACGTCGGCTCCTGAGACCGACATGGCGATCTCGCGCCAGTCGTCCGGTGCCGACTACGTCGAGACCGCGGGCGGCTACCGCGGCCAGGGCGTGCGCGGCGAGGTGATGGACGGCGGGTTCTGGTTGACGCACCAGGAGTTCCGCGCCCGTCCGCCGGTGCAGCACACGCCCAACAGCCTCGCCAGCCCCTCGCACGGAACCTCGACGTACGGGCAGATCTTCGCCTCCGGTGTCTCGGCCGCGCACCGCGGCGTGCTGCCGGAGGGCCAGGGCATCACCGCCGTCTACGGCCCCGGAGTTCCTGACCGGTACGCGCACACCAAGCAGCTCGTCGACCCGGCGGGCAAGTACCGGGCGGTGTTCCAGTCGAACAGCTGGGGTGACGGGCTCACCACGTCCTACACGTCGGTCTCGCAGCAGATGGACCGGATCGTGTTCGACCACGACCTGTTGATCTGCCAGTCGCAGAGCAACGCCGGCACCCGCAGCTCACGCCCGCAGGCGTGGGCGAAGAACGTGCTGTCGGTCGGCGGCCACAATCACTACAACACGGTGTCGCGCACCGATGACAAGTGGAGCAACACCGGGTCGATCGGCCCCGCCGCCGACGGCCGCGTCAAGCCGGAGCTGTCGAACTTCTACGACCGCATCGACACCACGACGTCCGGCAGCGACACCGCCTACCGCCCTGACTTCGGCGGCACGTCCGGCGCCACGCCGATCACCTGTGGCAACGCCGGTCTGATGTTCCAGATGTGGGCCGACGGCGTGTTCGACGGAGCGCCCGGCAAGAAGCGCGACGTCTTCGCGTCCCGCCCGCACGCGTCGACCGCGAAGGCCCTGCTGATCAACACCGCCGACCAGTTCGCGTTCTCCGGCACCGCGCACGACATGACGCGCGTGCACCAGGGCTGGGGTACGGCGTCGGTGCGCAACATGTACGACCGCGCGAAGGCCGGTGGCTGGAAGCTGCCGGTGCTGGTGAACGAGACCGATCTGCTCGTCACCGGCCAGACCCGCAAGTACACGGTGACGTCCAACGGCCAGACGCCGTTGCGCGCCACGCTGGCCTACACCGACCCGGCCGGTTCGCCGACCGCGGCCAAGGCGACCGTGAACGACCTGTCGCTGAAGGTGACCGCTCCGAACGGGACTGTCTACTGGGGCAACAACGGTCTGCTCGCGGGCAACTGGTCCACGGCCGGCGGTGCCGCGAACACCGTCGACACCGCGGAGAACGTGTTCGTCCAGACCCTGGCGGCGGGGACCTGGACCGTCGAGGTGGTC
>JAVXWK010000374.1:0-3517 GCA_032230575.1 Pseudonocardiales bacterium
CCGTAGTGCAACGCGATCGGCACGCCGGGCGAGCCGTTTCCGCTTCCGACGTCGACCACGGGACCGGCCAGGCGGTCACCGATCACAGGCAGAGCGCTGAGGGCATCGTCGACGAGCTCGGCGCGGAGAGCGGACTCTCCACGGATTGCCGTAACGGAAACAGGTGCCGCAGCAACCTGAGCGATGTACCGCTCCAAAGCCGCCTCCGGGTGTTTCACGTTTTACACCTCTGACGGGCGGATCACGACGTACCGGTTGGGCTCGGCGCCTTCACTGCCGGTCTCCAGGCCGCCCAGGGACTGGACCTTCGTGTGGACGATCTTGCGCTCCACCGAGGTCATCGGCTCCAATTCCACCGGTTCACCGGTCCGCCGTGCTTGATCGGCCGCTCGCACGGCAACATCATGCAGCGTCCGCTCTCGACGCTTGCGGTACCCCTCCGCGTCGATTACAGCCTCCGCGCCGGCCTCGCGCCGGTGGAGTATCGCGTTGGTGAGATACTGAATCGCGTCGATTGTCTGGCCGTGCTTTCCGATCAGCAGGCCGAGATCGCTCCCACTCACGGTGGCCGTTACGACTCCGCTCTGCTCCGTGATGTCGACGTCGCCGTCGATACCCATCGCACCGACAATCTCCTCCAGCAGCGACCGCACGCGTGTCGCGGCCGGCGATTCGTCACTCGGGGGAGGGGTCGTTCGGCGTGCCGGGGGAGGGGGCGCGGCGATGGCTGGATCCACGACCGCAGTGGCGAGCACACGAGCCGGTTGGTAGCCAACGCCGAGAAGACCACGCTCTCCCTCGCTCAGCACGACGAACTGGACGGCCTCGCGGTCGAGGGCGGGATAGCGCCGCTCGAGCTCGTGCAAAGCTGCCCAGCGCGCCTCACCGACGGTCTCCCCGCTCGACTCGACCTGGACCTGCTCGGTCTCGCTCATCGCTTCTTCTTGCGCTTTCGCGGAGGCGGCTTCTGCGGACTCCCGGCGGGGCGCTTCGAGCCCTTTTCGTCCTCGGTCGGGGACGCCTTCGGCGGGTTTCGAGAGGTGCGTGGCTGCTTGCCGTCTTTGTCCTTCTCCGCCTTCTGAACGGCCGGGAAGTGGTGACCCATCGTCTGCTTGACGATGCCCTGCTGAAGGATCGTCCAGATGTTGGTCGAGATCCAGTAGATGCCCACGCCGGCAGGCACCTGCAGGATGAACGGGATGAAGATCACCGACATGCTGGCGAACAGGATCTTCTGCTGGCGATCCTGCACGAACGAGAACAGCAGCGTGGAGCCCAGCATCGAGCCGCAGTAGAGAACGACCATGATGATCTCGGTCGCGCCGCCGATCTCGCTCAGCTTGACGAAGATGTCGTCGATACCGAGGAACGAGCGGTCGTCGGGCGGCTTGAAGTTCGAAAGCGTCTGATAGAGGCCGATGAACACCGGCATCTGGAACACCAGCGGCAGGCACGACGCGAACGGGTTGACGTTGTTCTCGCGGTAGAGCTCCATCAGCTCTTTCTGCATCTGCTGCTTGGAGTCGCGGTCGCTCTTGCCCTTGTACCGGTTCTGCAGCGCCTTCACCTTGGGCTGGATTCGCTGCATCGCGGCCATCGAGCGGAACTGCTTGATCGTCAACGGCAGGATCGCGATCCGCACCGTGACGGTCAGCATCACGATCGCCCAGCCCCAGCTGACGCCGAGGTTGTCGTGGTAGTACTCGATGATCGACTGGAGGACGGCCTCGATCTGCTCCAGAACGATGATGTCGACGATCACGGCGCTGCCACCCGCTCTTCACCGGGAACGGGGTCGTAGCCGCCCTTCGACCACGGATTGCATCTCGCGACGCGCCAGAGTGCGAGCGCGGAGCCGCGCACGACTCCATGCCGCCTGATGGCCTCCTCGCCGTAACAGGAGCAGGTCGGCTCGTACTTGCAGACCCGCGGCGTCAGCGAAACCTGGGACTGGAACGGCACCAGCAGCAGCCGTGCGCCGCGAAGCCCCGCGATCACGAGCCGGCGGCTCACCGGTCGCTCCGCTCCGCCGCAGCCTGCAACAGTTCGGAGACCTGCCCGACGAGCCACTCGAATCCCTGCGCGCCGGCGGCCGCCGCGAGCCCCGGGCGGGCGATCAGCACGTAGTCGGTCGCCGGGCGCAGCAGTTCCTCGTTGCGCCCCACGGCCTCGCGGAGCCGGCGTTTGACCTGGTTGCGGTCGACCGCTCCGCCCACCTTGCGCGGCACGGCATACCCCAGCCGGGCCTCGCCGCCCTCGGTCGCCCGATAGCGCAGGGTGAGATAGCGGCCGCCCACAGACTTGCCGAGTTGGGTGACGGCGTCGAACTCCGCCGCCCTCGTCAGCCGTCCGCGCTTTGGGGACGACGCCGCCGAGGCGGCCGGAAGGTCACCCGTCACGGGATGCTCAGGCGGAGAGGCGCTTCCGACCACGGTTGCGACGGCGTTTCAGCACCGCGCGTCCTGCGCGGGTGCTCATGCGCTTGCGGAAACCATGGGTCTTGGCGCGCTTGCGAGTGTTGGGCTGGTACGTGCGCTTCATCAGGCGGAGGCCAGTATAGATGAGCGCCCACCAGGCTCGTACCATGTCCATCGTTCGCCGCCTGTGAACAATTTTTCGTTGTGGATAAGTTTGTTGTCAGAGAGTGCTCCGGAACCACAAAGCCCCCGGAAACCGCACGAATGGCGCCCCTCTGCGGACCCCGTCGCCGGGATCTCCACACCTGTGGACGACCATGTGGGAAACTCCGCTTTTCCCTGCAAAACGGGCCATTTCGGACGGTGGCCCGAAGAGTCGTAGGGGTGTTGTACCGGGCCTGGAAGCCGCGTTACACTCGCCGTTCCGATGCCTCACGACCCCGCCGCCAGCACCAGTTGGGAGACCATCTCCCGACGACTTCAGGAGGTGCTCAACGCGGGCACGTTCAGCACGTGGTTCGGCAACGCCCAGGCGATCGAGCACGATGGCGAGAGGTTGGTCGTGGGCGTTCCGAACGAGTTCACGAAGAGCTGGATCGAGGGGCACTTCGGCAGCCTGCTGGACGCGGCGGCAGCGGAGAACGACCTCGTCGTCGAGCTCCGCGTCGCCGTGTCCGACGCGATTGCACGCGTCCGGGAGGAGGAGCCACCGGACGACGAGGTGGTGGTCGCCCCGGCGGTGCGCGACGCGCGCAGCGCGCCGGTCGTCACGGGGATCAACCCGAAGTACACGTTCGACGTGTTCGTCATCGGCGCGAGCAACCGGTTTGCCCACGCGGCAGCGCTCGCGGTGGCCGAGGCACCGGCCCAGTCTTACAACCCGTTGTTCATCCACGGAAGCACCGGGCTGGGGAAAACACACCTTCTCCAGGCGATCGGCCACTATGTGCTCCAGCAGCACCCGCGACTGAATGTTCGCTATGTGACAACCGAGACGGTTTTGAACGAGTTCGTCGATTCCATGCGGGATGGGCGCATGGTTCACTTCAAACAGCGCTACCGGACGTACGACGTTCTCCTCGTCGACGACATCCAGTTCA
>JAVXWK010000386.1:0-5635 GCA_032230575.1 Pseudonocardiales bacterium
CGGTGGCAGCCAGTTCACGTACCCGATCCGCACCGGCTGCGACCCGGACAGCTGTTGCGCGTGCCGTTGCAGCTCGTCGGCCCGTTCCAGCAACGCCCGCACCTCGGGGACCAGCGCGGCTCCGGCAGAGGTCAACGCGACCGTGCGGCGATCACGGGCGAACAGCGGCACGCCGAGGTCGCGTTCCAGCGCCTTGATCTGCTGCGACAGCGACGGTCCCGCGATCAGCAGGCGCGCCGCGGCCCGGCCGAAGTGAAGCTCCTCGGCGACCGCGAGGAAGTACCGGAGCTGACGCAGTTCCACATCTCCCATCCTAGGAGGCTCAGGCTCTTACGCAGGAGAAAGCCGGTCGTGGCGCGCCACACGCGCGCGGTCGCACGATGGATCCCATGAGAGAGTTCATCGTCGAGATCACCACCACGATCCCCGACGGCACCAGCCAGTCCGAAGTGGACTCACTGCGCGCGTTGGAAGCCGTCCGGGCCAAGGAACTCACGGCGAGCGGCAACCTCGTCCGGTTGTGGCGCCCGATCGGCGAGATGCGCAGCATCGGTCTGTGGCAGGCCGACGACGAGGACGACCTGCACGCGAACGTCCTCGGCACGCTCCCGCTGAGCCCGTGGATGGCGTTCCACGTCACCGCTGTGCAGCCCCACCCGAACGACCCCGGACGCTCGTGAGCGCCCGCCAGGCCGCTGCGGCACTCGCGGCGTCCATGGGCATCGGACGGTTCGTCTACACCCCGATCCTGCCCCTGATGACCGCTCAGGCCGGGCTCGGCGCCACCGGAGCCGCGAGCCTGGCCACCGCCAATTACCTGGGCTACTTCGCCGGCGCACTCGCCACGATCGTTCGGCCACCTTCACGGACCACGAACCGTGCCGCACTCGTGCTGCTCGTGGCCACGCTCGCCGGCATGCCGCTCACGCACAGCTTCGCCGCGTGGTTCGTGCTGCGGCTGCTGGCCGGAATCGCGAGCGCGCTGGTGTTCGTGGCGGCGGTGAACGCGGGACCGGGCTGGGGACTGTCCGGGGTCGGGGTGGGGATCGCGCTGTCCGGGCTGATCGTGCTGGCCCACGCCGAGTGGAGGTTCGCCTGGTGGGTGGCGGCAGCCTTGTCCGCCCTGCTCACGGTCACGGCTTGGTCGCTGCAACCGAAGAACCCGAAACCACAACCGACCGCCTCCAGGAGAAAGGGCTTCGGCGCGCTGTTCACCGCCTACACCCTCGAAGGCGTCGGCTACATCATCGCCGGCACCTTCCTGGTCGCCGCGATCAGCGGTCCCCTCGGCAGCGCCGCCTGGATCCTCGTCGGCGTCTCAGCGGCTCTCTCCGTCACGATCAAAGCCAGAAACCTGCTTCCGGCGGTGCTGGCCGTCCAAGCCGTGGGCATCGCGCTGCCCGCACTGTTCGGCAGCACCGCGGCGGCCCTGATCGCCGTGGTCCTCTTCGGCGGCACGTTCCTGACGATCGCGGCCGCGTCGTTCAAGATCGGCGCCGACCTGGGCTTCCCCCGCGCGGCCGCCGTTCTCACCACCGGTTACTCGGCGGGCCAGATCATCGGCCCGCTCATCGCCACTCCCCTGCTCCACCACGGCTACCAGCACGCGCTCCTGCTGGCCGCCGCGGTCGTCGCGCTCGCCGCACTCACAGCTCTAGCACTACCTTCACGTCGCCGGACCGGGACTCGAACGCCTCCGCATAGGACTCCAGCGGAACTCGTCGAGTGATCAACGACGACACCCACGTGTCGTCCGCCCGGTCCAGCACCGCGGCGGCCTCCTGGTAGTGGCGCACGTTCGAGTTGACCGTCCCGAACACGATCCCGTTGCGCAGCACCAGATCCCGGTTCGCCTGCCCGAGATCCACCGACACCTCCTCAGTGGACGGCACCCCGGTCAGGCACACCAGCTCGCGTCCGAGCAGCTGCGCGACCAGCTTCGGCGCACCCGTCGCCTCGATCACCACCTGATGATCAGGAAGCTTGCGGTGGTAGGTCGCGCCGAGCGACTCCACCAGGCCGGGCTTCGGGCCGTCGGAAGCCAGATCGAAGACGTGCACGTCCAGGCCGCGCTGCACGCCGATCAACGCCGCCAGCAGCCCGATCGGCCCGGCACCGGTGATCAGCACGCTCTCGAACGGGAACAGCGCCAGCTGATCCAGCCGCTCCCACGCCTTGACCACCACCGAGGTCGGCTCGACGAGCACACCTGTCGGCGAGCTGACACCAACGGCATAGGCGGCCGGAACCGTCCACAACGTGGAGCCGTACCCGTCGAGCCCGGTGATCCCGCGCTCGGTGTACTGCCCGTTGCGGCACATGTCGAACTCCCCGCGGGCACACGCCACGCACGGCACCGGATCAGGCCGTCGCACCACGCCGGCCACCAAGGAGCCCGGTTCGATCCCAGGTCCGCTGATCACCCGGCCCAACGACTCGTGTCCGATCACGAGAGTTCCGCCAGTGCCGAACTCGCCGCGCACTATCTCGCGGTCCGTCCCGCAGATCCCGATCGCCACCCCCTCCACCAGCAGGTCCTCTGGACCGGGAACAGGATCGGGCAGTTCGGAGATCGACAAAGATCCGGCTCGTGCAAGATCAACCGTCAGCGCGCGCATGAAGACCATTCTTGACACATCAACACGTTCACGCTGAGTATGAGAGCGCTCTCACGACCCTGTCTCAGTGAGGAGATAGTCGATGCGCAAGCTCCTGCTGCTCGCGGCATCGGCCCTACTAGGGCTGACAACGATGTCCGCACCTGTGCAAGCGGCTCCACCGAACCTGCTCCCGCTCACCGTCACGAACAACTCCGGCCGTGGCGACGCCGTGTTCCTGTACATCACCGGCGAGATGGGCGGCAGGCTCGGCTACGTGAACGCGAACGGCCAGTTCACAGCCTGGTCCGGCGGGGCCATCCCACCCGTGCCCGCGCCGGACGTCTCGATCCCCGGCCCCGGCAACGGCGGCAGCCGGACCCTGCAGATCCCGATCAACCTGGCCGGCGGCCGGCTCTACATGTCCTTCCGGGACAAGCTGAAGTTCAGTCTGGTGCCGGGCGGCCTGGTGCAACCGGCACCGTGGGCGGGCGGCGACCCCAACCGCGACATCCTGTTCGACTGGAGCGAGTTCACCTACAACGGCGGCGGGTTGTGGTTGAACAGCTCCCAGGTCGACATGTTCAGCGTCCCGCACGCGGTCGAGGCGACGTCGCAGGCCGGCGCCACCAAGAAGACCGGCCAGCTGGTCGCGGGCGGCCGCAACCGCGTCTTCGACCAGCACCAGCAGCTCGGCGGCGACTGGGCACGGCTGGTCTACACGCGGGGTGACGGCACGCGGCTGCGCGTCCTGAACCCCAGCAAGGGCCTCGACGCGGGCGTGTTCTCCAGCTCGTACTTCCAGAGCTACGTCAGCAGCACGTGGGCGACCTACCAGAACACGCCGCTGACCGTGGTGCCGTTCCAGAACGAGCCGAACCGCAAGTTCACCGGCCGCACCAGCGGCGGGGTCCTGAACTTCACCAACACGGCCGGCCAGCAGGTCGCGTCGTTCCAGCAGCCGTCGACGCGCGACGTCTTCAACTGCGACGGCCGGCTCGCAGCACCGAACAACGACGTCGGCGCGATCTCACGGTCGCTGTGCGCGGCGCTGAACCGCTCGACGCTCGGCTTCATCCACACCCAGCCGACCTACAACGCGAGCCAGTTCTACACGCGCTCGATCACCAACCACTACTCGAGGATCGTGCACGCCAACATGGTCGACGGGAAGGCGTACGGGTTCGCGTTCGATGACGTCGGCGCCTTCGAGTCACTTGTCCACGAACCGAACCCACGTTCGGCAAAAATCACCCTGACAGCATTCTGAGCCGAAACGTTCTTGCTTTTGATCGACTTTCACTCCACTGTGTGAGACGCCGTCGCCGCGGCTCTCACACAGTGGAGTCGTTGTGTGCGTAGGGGTCCTGCTGGTCGAAGACGACGAGCGAATCCGGCAGGCGCTGAGCCTCGCCTTGTCCGACGAGGGTTTCACCGTTGACGAGGCTTCTTCGGGTGAAGACGCGTTACGACGTCTGGAGACCGAGTCGTTCGACGTGATGCTGGTCGACCTGACACTGCCCGGCATCGACGGCCTGGAGGTCGTGCGCACGCTCAGATCCCGCGGTGACCTGCCGATAATCGTTGTGACAGCGCGAACCGAAGCCCGTGACGTGATCGCCGGGCTGGAGGCGGGCGCGGACGACTACGTCACGAAACCGTTGATGGCGAGCGTTCTCGCGGCCCGGATCCGCGCCTTGTTGCGCAGACGCGGGCCCGGCAGGGAAGCCGTGCGGATCGGCGATCTGGAAATCCGTCCGCAGGAAGGACTTGTGCACCGAGCGGGCGAGCGCGTTCATCTCACCCGCACCGAATTCCGGCTGTTGCTGGAACTCGCTGGTGCGGGCGGCCGAATCGTCACCCGTGAACAGTTGCTGCAAAAGGTTTGGGGATATGACTACTTTGGTGACACTCGTCTGCTCGACGTGCACATAAGGAGACTGCGCCGCAAGATCGAGGCCAACCCGGATGATCCAGCGCTGGTGCTCACCGTGCGCGGCACCGGGTATCGGATCCGGTCGTGAAGCTCTCGCTGCGTTGCCGCGTCACCCTCTCGTTCGGCTCGGGCCTGCTGCTCGTGACCAGTGTGCTGGCGTTCGCGACCTGGAATCTCGCCTCCGGCTACATGCTGCGGCAACGGGAAGCGAGCGCCGCGCGGCAGGCAGAGGTCAACGTGCGGCTGGTCGAGAAGTCGCTGTCCTCGCCGGGCCTCGACGAGCTGCTGACCGGGCTCACCACCGGCCCGGACTCCACGATCCTGGTGCTCAGCCCAGAGCGGCTGGTGACGGCGGGCCGCAAGGTCGAGCCCTCCGAACTGCCGCCTGATCTCGTGGAGCACCCGCCCGGAAGGGCAAGGATCACCCTGGACGGCCAGCCCGTCATCGCCGTGACGCGACCGGTGGCGGGTGGCTCGGTCTACGTGGAGCTGTTCCCGTTGCAGCAGCTGGATCGGACGTTCGGCTTCCTCAGCGCGGTGCTGATCGCGGGCACGATCGGGTCCGCGCTGCTCGGCGCGGCGCTCGGCTCGTGGGCGTCGAAACGGGCGCTGAAGCCGTTGGCGGAGCTGAACTCCGCCGCGGGACGGATCGCCGGTGGTGATCTCCGCGCCCGGCTGCCCGACCAGGACGACCCGGACCTCGCCGCACTGGCGGCGAAGTTCAACTCGACGGCTCAGGCCTTGGAGCAACGGGCTTTGCGCGACGCCCGTTTCGCCTCGGACGTGTCGCACGAGCTGCGCTCCCCGTTGACGACGATGGTGAACGCGGGCGCGGTGCTGCGGCGTCGTCGCGAGCACCTGCCGGGTACCGCCGGGACCGCGCTCGAGCTGCTCACCTCGGAGGTCGACCGGTTCGCCCGGATGGTCGTGGACCTGCTGGAGATCTCGCGCGCCGACCAGACCGACGACTACGAGCCCGAGGAGCTCGACCTGAGTGCGTTGGTGCGTCACGTGATCGCGTCTCGCTGGCGTGCGGTACCGGTGTCCGCGTCACCGGTGACGGTGCAGGGCGACCGGCGGCGGCTAGACCGCGTGCTGGCGA
>JAVXWK010000396.1:0-9282 GCA_032230575.1 Pseudonocardiales bacterium
TGCTGGTCGAGCACTTCGTCACGTCGTCGGGCAGCGGCTCGATCGTGGGCAACGTCTACCTCGGCCGCGTGCAGAACGTGCTGCCGAGCATGGAGGCCGCGTTCATCGACATCGGCCGCGGCCGCAATGCCGTGCTGTACGCCGGTGAGGTCGACTGGGACGCCGCCGGTCTCGAGGGCAAGTCCCGCAAGATCGAGCAGGCGCTCTCCAGCGGCGACTCGGTGCTCGTCCAGGTCACCAAGGACCCGGTCGGGCACAAGGGCGCGCGCCTCACGACCCAGATCAGCCTGCCCGGCCGCTTCCTGGTCTACGTGCCGGGCGGCGGTGCCACGGGCATCAGCCGCAAGCTGCCGGACAACGAGCGCAAGCGCCTCAAGGACATCCTGAAGAGGGTCGTCCCCGAGGACGCCGGCGTGATCATCCGCACCGCCTCCGAGGGCATCGCCGAAGACGAGCTGGGCCGCGACGTCACGCGTCTGCAGGCGCAGTGGAAGGTCATCAAGGAGAAGTCCGCGAGCACCTCCACGAAGGCTCCGGCGCTGCTCTACGAAGAGCCGGACCTACTGGTGAAGGTCGTCCGCGACCTGTTCACCGAGGACTTCGCGCAGCTCGTCGTCCAGGGCGACGAGGCGTGGGAGGTCATCGACTCCTACGTCCGCCACGTGGCGCCGGACCTGCAGGACCGCCTGAAGAAGCACGTCGGCAACAACGACGCGTTCGTCGAGTACCGCATCGACGAGCAGCTGATGAAGGCGCTCGACCGCAAGGTCTGGCTGCCGTCGGGTGGCTACCTGATCATCGACCGCACCGAGGCGATGACGGTCATCGACGTCAACACCGGCAAGTTCACCGGATCGGGCGGCAACCTCGAGGAGACGGTCACCAGGAACAACCTGGAGTCCGCCGAGGAGATCGTCCGCCAGCTCCGGCTGCGCGACATCGGCGGCATCAGCGTCATCGACTTCATCGACATGGTCCTGGAGTCGAACCGCGACCTGGTGCTGCGCCGCCTGACCGAGTGCCTGGGCCGCGACCGCTCGCGGCACCCGGTCGCCGAGGTCACCTCGCTCGGCCTGGTGCAGATGACCCGCAAGCGGGTCGGCACCGGTCTGCTCGAGGCGTTCAGTCAGACGTGTGAGCACTGCCGCGGCCGTGGCGTCGTCGTGTCCACCGAGCCCGTGCACTCGCACGGCGGTGGCAACGGTGGCGGCCAGCAGCAGCCGCAGCAGCAGGGCGGTGGCCGCAAGTCGCGCCGCAACAAGGGTGGTGGCGAGCAGACCGCCGAGGCGGCTGAGGTCGCCGAGGTCGTCGACGCGGCCGCCGAGGCGCCGGTCGTCGAGCCGGAGGTCGTCGAGCCGGGCGAGCCGGAGGACACCTCCGAGACCGTCGTTGCCGCGGACCAGGAGCACGACGGCCACGCCGGTCGTCGCCGTCGCCGTCGTCGTGGCCGCGACAAGGAGCCGCAGGCCGTCGTCGACGCGGTCGTGGTCGAGGAGCAGGCGCTCAACGGTCACGTGCCGCACGAGGTCGCCGAGGACCCGGCGCCGATCGAGGTCGAGCCGGTCGCCGAAGAGCCTGTCGAGTCCCCGGCGGAGGAGCCTGCCGCCGAGGTCGTCGACGAAGCCGTCGCCGAGCTCGTCGAGCCCGTGACGGTCGCCGAGGTCGTCGCGGAAGAGGCCGCCGAGGTCGCGGAGGAGGCCGCTGAGGTGGCCGAGATCGCCGCTGAGGCCGTCGCCGAGGCCGAGGCACCCGCCGTGGCCGAGGAGCCCGCCGCGCCCGTCGCGGAGGCTCCTGCGGCTCGTCCGCGCCGTCGTGCGGCCAAGCGCGCCGCCGGTGCGCCGGCCGCGGTCGAGACGCCCGCTCCGGTCGTCGTCGAGGTGCCGAAGCAGCCCGAGGTCCAGATGCCCGCACCGGTGGTCACCACCACCCGCAGGCGCCGCGCCGTGTCGCGGCCCGCGGGACCGCCGGTCAACGAGGGCTGACGCGAGAAGAGGTGAAGCCGGGGTCGCTTTCGAGCGGCCCCGGTTTTGCTGTGTGAGGGACGGCACAGCCTGCGCGAACGTGATCAGGGCACCCCAGTTTGCTCCCGCCGTACCCACTCCCGTAACCTTGTCGACGGCCCGCCATCCGACGGGTCCTGTCGTGTGCCCCCTCTGCTGTTTTCCTCGCAGGTGGGTTGGCGCATGGCCCGTCACCATCGAGTAGCAGGAGACTTCCGTCCTGATGTACGCGATCGTCAAGACCGGCGGCAAGCAGTACAAGGTCGCTGTCGGCGACATCGTCGAGGTCGAGAAGCTCGAGGGCGAGCCGGGCACCGAAATCTCCCTCCAGGCGCTGCTCGTGGTCGACGGCACCAACGTCACCGCTGACGCGGCGGCCCTGGAGAAGTTCTCGGTGACCGGCAAGCTGGTCGAGCACACCAAGGGCCCGAAGATTCGCATCCACAAGTTCAAGAACAAGACCGGCTACCACAAGCGCCAGGGTCACAGGCAGAAGCTGACCCGCGTCGAGGTCACCGGCATCACCGGTAAGTGAGGACCTGACTTCTCATGGCACACAAAAAGGGTGCGTCCAGTTCCCGCAACGGCCGTGACTCCAACCCCCAGTACCTGGGTGTGAAGCGGTTCGGCGGTCAGGTCGTCAAGGCCGGCGAGATCCTGATCCGCCAGCGCGGCACCAAGTTCCACCCCGGCGTCGGCGTCGGCATCGGCAAGGACGACACGTTGTTCGCCCTGCTGCCCGGTGCGGTGGAGTTCGGTATGAAGCGCGGTCGCAAGACCGTCAACATCGTTCCGGTCGCGGTCTGAGGACCGTCTCCGCGACGTAGTTAGACCTCTGCGAGGGGCGGGACCGGTCAGCCGGCTCCGCCCCTCGTTGTTTGTTCGCAGGACTTTTGAGAGGAAGTAGTTCCGTGGCTCGTTTTGTTGACCGGGTGGTGATCCACGCTGCTGCCGGCAACGGGGGCAACGGTTGCGCTTCCGTGCACCGCGAGAAGTTCAAGCCGCTCGGCGGCCCGGACGGCGGCAACGGCGGAAGCGGCGGCAACGTCGTGCTCGTCGTCGACTCCCAGGTGCACACCCTGCTCGACTTCCACTTCCGCCCGCACGCCTCCGCGACCAGCGGCAAGGCGGGCGCGGGTGCGAACCGCGACGGCGCGAACGGCGAGGACCTGATCCTGCGCGTTCCGGACGGCACCGTGGTGCTGACCGAGGCGGGCGACGTCGTCGCGGACCTGGTCGGCGAGGGCACCCAGCTCATCGCCGCCGCCGGTGGCCGTGGCGGTCTCGGCAACGCCTCGCTCGCGTCCAAGGCCCGCAAGGCGCCTGGTTTCGCGTTGCTCGGCGAGCCGGGCGAGACGCGCGACCTGGTGCTGGAGCTCAAGTCCGTCGCGGACGTCGGCCTGCTCGGCTTCCCGTCGGCCGGCAAGTCGTCGCTGATCTCGGTGCTCTCCGCCGCGAAGCCGAAGATCGCCGACTACCCGTTCACCACGCTGGTGCCGAACCTCGGCGTGATCACCGCGGGCGAGACCATCTTCACGATGGCCGACGTCCCCGGCCTGATCCCCGGCGCGTCACAGGGCAAGGGCCTCGGCCTCGACTTCCTGCGCCACATCGAGCGCACCGCCGTGCTCGCCCACGTCGTCGACTGCGCGACGTACGAGCCCGGCCGCGACCCGATCGCGGACATCGACGCGCTGGAGAACGAGCTGGCGGAGTACACCCCGTCGCTCGGCGGCAACTTCGAGGACCGCCCGCGCGTGGTGATCCTGAACAAGATCGACATCCCGGACGCCAAGGACCTGGCCGACATCGTCCGCCCGGAGATCGAGGCCCGCGGGCTGCCGGTGTTCGAGGTGTCGACGGTGTCCCGCGAGGGACTGCGCGAACTCTCCTTCAAGCTCGCCGAGGTGGTCCGCGAGTACCGCGCCGCCCAGCCGAAGAAGGAGTCGACCCGCATCGTGCTGCGGCCGACCGCCGTGGACGACGAAGGGTTCACCGTGACCGAGGACCCCTCGGTCGAAGGTGGCTTCATCGTGAAGGGCCACCGCCCGGAGCGCTGGATCCGCCAGACCGACTTCTCCAACGACGAAGCCGTCGGTTACCTCGCGGACCGCCTGAGCAGGCTGGGTGTCGAGGACAAGCTCGTGAAGATGGGCGCCATCCCCGGCTGCCAGGTCACCATCGGCGACCTGGTGTTCGACTGGGAGCCGACCACGCCGGCCGGAATCGCGATGACGATGACCGGGCGTGGCACGGACGTCCGTCTCGAGCGCAACGACCGCATCGGCGCCCACGAGCGCAAGGCCCTGAAGAAGGCCCGCCGCGCGCCCGGCGAGTACGGCGACGACTTCGACGAGGAGTAAACCGTGACGGCCCCCGTGGTCTCACAGGCACGACGCGCGGTCGCTTCGGCGACCCGCATCGTGGTGAAGGTCGGTTCTTCTTCTTTGACCACAGCCGAAGGCGGGCTCGATCCGGCCCGCCTCGACTCACTGGTCGACGCCCTGGCTGCTCGATCTCGTGCGGGCAGCCAGGTCGTGCTGGTCTCGTCCGGCGCGATCGCCGCGGGCCTGGCCCCGTTGGGGATCTCCCGCCGCCCGCGTGACCTCGCCACCCAGCAGGCTGCCGCGAGCGTCGGTCAGCTGACGTTGGCGCACGCGTACGCGAACTCGTTCGGCCGCTACTCGCTGACGGTCGGCCAGGTCCTGCTGACCGCCGACGACGTGGTCCGCCGCGCTCACTACCGCAACGCCCAGCGCACGTTCTCCCGGTTGCTGGCCTTGGGCGCGGTGCCCGTGGTGAACGAGAACGACACCGTTGCCACCGAGGAGATCCGCTTCGGTGACAACGACCGGTTGGCTGCTCTGGTGGCCCACCTGGTCGGTGCCGACGCGTTGTTCCTGCTGTCCGATGTGGACGCTCTCTACTCGGGAGACCCGCGCAAGCCCGGTGCCGTACGCATCTCCGAGGTCGCTTCGGCGTCCGATGTGGACGGTGTCAAGGCCGGAACCGTTGGTGCGTCCGGTCTTGGCACGGGCGGAATGGCCTCGAAGCTGGCCGCCGCCCGGCTGGCTTCCTCGGCCGGCATCCCGGTGCTGCTGGCGGGCGCCTCCGATGCTGGTCAGGCGTTGGGGGCTGCCGATGTCGGTACTGCTTTCGCCGCAACGGGTTCGCGGCTGACCGCCCGCCGCTTCTGGCTCGGCTACGCCACCGACGCGAACGGACGCCTGCACCTCGACGACGGCGCGGTTGCCGCGGTCGTGGGCCGGCGCCGTTCGTTGCTGGCGGCGGGAATCACCGGCGTGGACGGCGACTTCGAAGCGGGTGACGTCGTCGAGCTCGTGAGCCTGGCCGGTGAGGTCGTGGCACGTGGTGTGGTCGGCTACGACTCGGCGGAGCTGCCGTCGCTGGTCGGCCGCAAGTCCCACGACCTGCCCGCCGAGCAGCGCCGCGAGGTGGTGCACGCCGACGATCTGGTGCCGCTCGCTAGGTGAGCTCGACGCCCTTCGTCTCGGGCAGCGTCAGGATCACCAGGAACGAGATCACCGCGGCGATCGCCACGTACCAGAAGAACACCGTGCCGCCGACAGCTTGAATGACCAGCGGCGCGGTGCCGCCGAACAGCGCGACCGTGAGGTTGTACCAGGCGCCGATGCCGAGGCCGCGCAGTTCGGTCGGGAACAGCTCGCTCATCAACGCGGGCGCGATCGCCGTGATCGTCGTGTAGAGGCCGAGCCCGACGCAGAACACGATCACCAGGTTCACGAGCCCTGGCTTGACCAATGTGGACAGTGGCACGACCAGCACCGCCATCGCCGCCGACCACACCAGGATCTGCGGCTTGCGGCCGTACCGGTCGGCGAGCCAGCCCATCGGGTACTGCAGCGCGATGAACACCACCGTGCCGATCGACAACGCCAGGAAGACGTCGATGTCGTTGGCGCCCTTGGTCTTCACCGCGAACGGCGTCAGAGCCGAGAAGAACGTGTAGAAGCACAGCGTCGACAGCAACGTGACGCCGATGAGCTGACCGACCGCCTTCGGGTGTTCCTTGACGGTCAGCATCAACGGGTTGCGCAGCTTCTCGGCCTTCGCCTTGTTCTCCTCGAACTGCTCCGTCTCCGGCAACTCCCGGCGCAACCACAACCCGATCAGCCCGAGCACGCCACCGATCAGGAACGGCACGCGCCAGCCGTAGTCGGCCATGGCTGCCTTGTCGAGGTTGCGGGACAGGAAGAACCCGAGCAGCGACGCGATCAGCACCGCCGCACCGGTCGAGATGTAGAAGAACGACGAGTACCTGCCGCGATGGCTGGGTTTCGCGATCTCGCCGAGGTAGGCCGACGCGTTGGATACCTCGCCGCCCAGCGCCATGCCCTGCGCGATGCGTGCGAGGACGAGCAGGGCTGGCGACAGCCAGCCGACCTGGTCGAACGTCGGCAGCAGCCCGATCACCACCGACCCGCCGGACATCAAGGCGATCGTCAGCAGCATCGCGGTCCGGCGGCCCTTCAGATCCGCGAACCGGCCGAGCAGATAACCGCCGAGCGGCCGGAAGAAGAAGGCGAGCGCGAACGTGGCGAACGTGCTCAGCAGCGCCGCGGCCTCGTTGCCCTTCGGAAAGATCTGCGTCGCGAAGTAGATGCTGAACGCCGTGTAGATGCCCCAGTCGTACCACTCAACTGCATTACCTGCGGAAGCCGCGACCAGCTTGCGGACGGGCAGTCGATGGGTTTCCGAAGTAACCACCATGTGGTCACCTTGTCACACACGGCTACCCCAATGGGTGAACCTCGTCCCGATACGCGCCTGGCGCCCTCTTCTAGATGTCCCGAAAACATGGTCATCTTCGCCGCGACCAGAGGAAGGAGCGCACGGGCGAGCATCTGCGAGGCTGTCTCACCCACCGGGCCATACTGATCAGCGTGCGTTCAACGAGCTTGGTGACGTTGGTTGTCAGGGACTACGACGAGGCGATCCGCTTCTACGTGGACGGCCTGGGGTTCACGCTGGTGGAGGACACCCCGCAGGGCGACAAGCGCTGGGTGGTGGTGTCCGCGGGCGGGGGAGCGGCCCTGCTCCTGGCTCAGGCCGACACGGACCAGCAGTCCGCCCGAGTCGGCGATCAGACCGGCGGCCGCGTCGGGTTCTTCCTGACCACCGACGACTTCGACCGCGACCACGCCCACATGACGTCGTTCGGTGTTCGTTTCCTGGAGACCCCGCGCGACGAGGTCTACGGACGAGTGGCCGTGTTCCAGGATCTCTATGGCAACCGCTGGGACCTGCTTCAGCCCGCTCGTGCCTGACCCGGCGACACCCCGACGATCCGCTTGAACGCCCGGCTGAACGCGGCCTCCGACTCGTAGCCGAGGCCGCGCGCGATCTCGCTGACCGTGCTGTCGCGGTCTTTGAGGCGGTTCATCGCCACGTGCATGCGCCACCGCGTGACATACCGCATGGCCGGTTCGCCGACGAGCTCGGTGAACCGCGCCGCGAACGCCGAGCGGGACATCGCCGTCTGGTGCGCCAGGCGTTCCACCGTCCACGGCTGTGCCGGGTCGCGGTGGATCAACGCCAGCGCCTGCCCGATCTGCTGGTCCTGCAACGCGCCGAGCCATCCGGTGCGCGCAGCCGGGTCGTTGGCGAGCCACGAGCGGATGGTCTGGATCACCAGGATGTCCGCGAGCCTGGTGATGACCGCTTCGCCGCCGGGGCGCAGGTTTCGCGCCTCGGCGGCCATGAGGTCGATGGTGGCGCGCATGTCGTCGGCCTGCCGCACGTACAACACGTGTGGCAACACCTTGATCAGGTGTTTCGCGGCCGGGTGGTCGAAACGCACCGCGCCACACACGAGGTGCGTCACGGCGCCGCCGTCCCCGTGCCTCAAAATCGCGTAGTTGTCGGTCTCGAACGTGTGCGGCAGCGTCGTGACCAGCGGCGTTTCGGCGTCGCCATGGAAGAGCCGGTGACCCTGACCGCCCGGAACGAGCAGCACGTCGCCGGGTTCGAGCGTTGTGACCTGCCCGTCGACCTCGATGTCGCAGCGGCCGCTGGTGAGCACGTGGAACCACAGGCAGTCGGCCATGTCGGGCATCGTCAGGCCCCACGGCTCGGTGAGCTCTGTCCGGCAGTAGAAGGTGCCGGACATCCTCATCAGGTGCAGCGCCTCGCCCAACGCGTCCGTCATGTACCCAGTCTGGACGAACGAGCAAGCCAAAGCGATGAATTGTCATTGAGAGTCCGGCGCGAGCGGACCACAGTTAGCGCCATGGGGACAATCACGCTGATCGCAGCCGCCGCTTCCGGCCTGATGGCCGGCCTGTTCTTCTCGTTCTCCACCGCTGTCATGCCCGGCCTCGCCGACCTGCCCGCCTCGGACGCCCGCGCCGCCATGCGCCGCGTCAACGTCCGCATCCAGAACCCGCTGTTCCTGCTGGTGTTCGCGGGCAACGTGATCCTGTGCGGCATCGAGGTCTTCCAGGGCAGGATCGCCGGCGGCCTGCTCTACGTCGTCGGCTCGTTCCTGCTGACCATGGTCGTCAACGTGCCGATGAACAACCGCCTCGAACGCACCGACGACGCCTACTGGCCCGAGTACCTGCGCAAGTGGACGATCTGGAACCACGTGCGCGGCATCGCCTGCCTCGCCTCGATGATCACCCTGCTACTCGGATTCTGAGGCCGTGCTTGGGGCGCATCGCGGCAACGCTCGTCGGCGTGATGCGCTGCTCGACCAGCTCGGGTTTTGGCCGTTGCAGCAACGCTTTCAGCATCACGGTCAGCTCCGTCGTCGCGAGCCCGGCCCCGATGCACCTGTGCGGCCCGCCCCCGAACGGCAGGAACTCGTGCGGCGCGGGCTTGTTCTCCCACCGGTCCGGGTCGAACCGCAGCGGGTCCGGCCAGATGCTTTCCAGCCGATGCGTGACGTACGGGCTGTACAGCAGGAACGTGCCTTCCTTGATCTTCTTCCCGGCGAACTCGAACGGTTGCGCCGCAACGCGTGCCGACACCACAGCGGGCGGATAGAGCCGCAGCGTCTCGTTCACGACGTTGGCCAGGTACTCGTCGTCTTCCTGCGCGCGTTCCCAAACTCCGTTGTGCCGCAACAGGTTGAAAATCGCCCATGCCATCGCGCCGCTGGTCGTCTCGTATCCCGCGGCGATCAGCGTGACGACCTGGTCGCGCACTTCTAGTGTCCTGAGTCGTTAATTCTTGCGCGCCGTAGGCTTGGTCGATGCCGAGCTCGAAGTTGGTGCCGCTGGTGCTGTCCGAAGAGGAA
>JAVXWK010000402.1:0-3052 GCA_032230575.1 Pseudonocardiales bacterium
CGGCATTCAGGCGCAGGAACCGAAGTCGCCGTACATCGGGCTGTGGACGCGGCTCCAGAACTTCCGGCCACAGGAGCTGGAAGACCTCCTGACCAGCCGCGAAGCCGTCCGAGTCCTGCTGATGCGCGGCACCATTCACCTGGTCAGCGCGCAGGACGCGCTGGGACTGCGGCCCCACACCCAGCTCAAGCTCGACCGCGAACTCCAGAGCGGCCCGTTCTCCAAGCCACTGCGGGGCCTCGACCTGGACGTCGTCGCCGAAGCCGGCCGCAAGATCCTCGAAGACACCCCGCAGGGCACCGCGGAGGCGGGCAAGCAGCTGAAGGAGCTCTGGCCCGACCGCGAGCACACCGTGCTGGGCAACGCACTGCGCAACAAGCTCGCCCTCGTGCAGATCCCGCCGAGAGGTCTGTGGCACAAAAGCGGCAGAGCGGTCTGCACGACCCTGGAGTCCTGGCTCGACCAGGAACAACACCCCATGAACCGCGAGACGCTGGTGCTGCGCTACCTCAGGGCGTTCGGCCCGGCGACCGTGATGGACGCCCAGCAGTGGTCCGGCCTCACGAGGCTCGGCGAGGTCTTCGAACAGCTCAGGCCGCAACTCGTGACCTTCGGCAACGAGGCCGGCAAGGAGCTGTTCGACCTCCCGGACGCGCCACGCCCCGACCCGGAAACCCCGCTCCCGGTGAGGCTTCTGCCCGAGTTCGACAACATCCTGCTCGCCCACGCCGACCGCGGAAGGATCATCGCGGACGACCGGCTCGGCGTGGTCATCGGCGGCAAGCCCACCGTCCTCGTCGACGGCTACGTGGTCGCCACCTGGTCCGTCGACAAGGACAAGAACATCACCGTCGACTACCTCGACAAGCTCCCCAAGAGCAGGCAGAAGGCGGTCGCCGAGGAGTGCGACCGCCTTCAGGACTGGATGAACACCTAGGCGGCCACCTCGACGTGCGCGCCATCACCGACGACCAGCCGGTGCTGACGCGCGGATCCCACGCGAGCCTTGCGCCCGATCAACGACGTCTCGATACCGGACACGTTGTGCACGGAAGCCTCATTAAGCACGATCGAGTCGGCCACGCCGGACTCGGTGATCCGGCAGTCCGCGCCGACCGACGCGTACGGCCCGACGATCGACTCCTCGACCAGCGTGCCAGGACCGATGATCGCGGGCCCGACGATGCACGACCGCACCACCCGCGCGCCCTCCTCGATCACGACGTCGCCGATCAGCCGCGACTCGGAGTCGACGACGCCCTGGACGTCCGCGCGCAGCCCCAGCAGCAGCTCGCGGTTGCACTCCAGCACGTCCTCGATCTTCCCGGTGTCCTTCCAGAACCCGGAGTAGCTCGACGCCCGCACATCGCGCTCGTGCGTGACCAGCCACTGCAACGCGTCGGTGATCTCGAACTCTCCGCGCCACGACGGCTCGATCGCGTCCACGGCGGCGTGGATCGCGGAGGTGAAGAAGTAGACGCCGATCATCGCGAGGTCGCTGCGCGGCTCCCGCGGGCGCTCGATCAGCCGCGTCACCCGCGAGTTCTCGTCCACCTCCGCGATCCCGTACAGCCGCGGGTCCTCCACCTTGTCCACCAGCACCTGCGCGGACGGCCGCAGCCGTTCGAAGTCCTCGGCGATGTGCGAGATCCCGTCGGCGAACACCGTGCCGCCCAGGTACAGCACGAAGTCGTCGTCACCGAGGAACGGCCGGGCGAGCCGCACCGAGTGAGCGACTCCGAGCGACGACCTCTCGTCGAGGTAGGTGAGCGAGACGCCGAGCACCGATCCGTCGCCGAACAGCTCGGCGACCTCGTGCTCGTTGTCGCCGACGACGACGCCGATCTCGGTGATGCCGATGTCCCGCAGGTTCTCCACGACGTACTCGAGCACCGGTTTGTTCGCGATGGGGACGAGCAGCGCCGGCAGCGAACATCCCGCGGGACTTGTTCCCGCGCCTCCGGACAGCACAAGGGCTTTCATGGGTCCTCCACCGCGACAGCGGACAGTTCGGGTGGACACGAGCGTCCGTCCGCCCACTGGACGTCAGCTGGAGAACCGTCAGAACACGAAGAAGGGGCCCCACGCATGGGGCCCCTTCTTCGAAACGAGAACTACTTCTCGGACATCGGCATGCCCGACGGCGGCGTCTGGACGTCACCCATGCGGCCGCCCACGTTCGCGGGCATCTCCTGCGACGCACGCGGCATCGGGGACTGGACCGCCGCAGCCTCGTCCTGCATGCGGTTCAGCCAGCCCTCCCAGCGCGCCTGCATCGGGCGGACCAGGCCGCCACCGACACCGATGATGATCACGCCGGCGACCGTGGCGAGCACGGCGATCAGCACCGGCATGGTCACCGAGATCGCGATGCCCAGCTGGTTGAGCGCCGCGATGATGCCCAGCGCCATCACGAAGCCGTACGTGATGTTGCCCAGAACCTTCGTGTACGAGCGCTGGCCGAGCGCTCCGGTGACGAGGCCCTTCAGCGCCGTGCCGATGGCCGACGCGACGATCACGAGCACCATCGCCACGACGATGCGCGGCAGGTACGCGATGACCTCGTTCAGCAGCGTGGAGACCGGGTTCGACGCACCGAAGACGCCGAACGCCAGCTGCAGCGCGATCAGCAGCACGAAGTAGTAGACGATCTTGGCGATCAGGCCGGACGCGTCCATGGGCGACTGCCTCATGGCGCCGTTCAGGCCGGAGCGGTCGACGAGCTTCTCGAAGCCGACGCGCTTGAGCAGGAACTGGACACCCTTGGCCAGAGCCTTGGCGATGAACCAGCCGATGACCAGGACGAGCAGGAAGCCGAGCAGCTTCGGCACGAACGTGGCCACCATCGCCCACGCCTGGCCCAGGCCCTCGGTGATTTGCGAGCCCACGGGCCCTCCAAAGAACGATGTTGCGGTGAGTGAATATCCGACCAGTTGATCGTTTCGCGGTTCACCCCGCTCGGCAACCTCGACACTGTGACACGAAAGGGTGGCTGACGTGGATTTTTGTCGCAATACAGTCCAGAGTGGAACTACCGGTGGGGACCGGGGAG
>JAVXWK010000405.1:0-3262 GCA_032230575.1 Pseudonocardiales bacterium
TGAAGTCCAGCCAGATCTCGGTCTCTTCCGTGACCGCGGTGGGGGGCTGGCCGGTGATGTTGAAGTGTGGCCCGGCGGCCGCCCCGTTACCGGCTACGCAGGCGCCCCGATGGACGTGCGCCCCGAACGTCGTGCCGGCCAGGGCCCGGTCGAAGCCGTAGAGGTGCAGCACGGTGATCGTCCTCCCGCCTGCGCGCACGGCAACCGCGCGCGCCGCGACTCCGTCCGTAGGGTCGACGACGGCTGGACGGAGATCGGTCAACGGGCCGGCAGCCGAGACAACTGACGGAGATCCCGCAGCGTCAGCAGCGGCTGGATTCGACACGACCAGCCCGGTGGCGAGCGCACTGACGGCGACGGCAACCGAAAAGACAGGGTTTGTGAACACGAAGACTCCTGAGAGCAGGTGACGAGGGACAACCGACAGACGCGCGTGCGGGAGATCACGGGCGACAAGAGTCGCGAGAAAAGAAACTTGTGCCGTGCTGTCACCCGGAACCGGCAACTGGCGCGTCTGTGGGGCTGATGGACGCAGCAGGCCTCACCCTTGCCCCTATGCGGGTCGAGCGCGCCTCCGTGGAGGTAGACGACCTGATCGACCGCCTCTTCCGGCAGGAGGCGGTGTCGTTGGTCCACCTCGCTCGGTTCTTCGTTGACGACGCATCCGCGGCCGAGGACCTCGTGCAGGAGGCGTTCATCCGGCTGGCGCGGACGGCCCATAAAATCCGCGACGAGTCCGCCACGACGGCCTACCTGCGATCGATCGTGCTGAACCTGGCCCGCGACCACAACCGCCGCGGGCTGGTGTCGCTGCGGCACCGCCCGCCCGCCGATGTGGCACCGCCGACTCCGGAGGACCGGGTTCTTGCGCGGGAAGAGGCAGACGTCGTGGTCGCAGCACTGCGCGACCTGCCCGTCCGCCAACGTGACTGCGTGGTGCTGCGCTACTACCTCGATCTGGGGGTTGCGGAGATAGCCGAGACGCTTCACGTCTCCCCGAACTCGGTGAAGACCCACCTGCAGCGAGGACTGCGGGCGCTGGAAGAGCGACTGGAGAAAGAGCAATGAGCGTCATTGAAGAAAGATTGCGATCCTCGCTGGTCCATGACTCGGGCCGCGACGATCCCGCGCCGGATCTCTTTCTGCGGGTGCGCGAGAGCATCGCCGACGATCTACGCCTGCGACGTCAACGGCTGGCCGCCTTCGGTATCGCCGCCGCGATCAGCGGAGCCCTGGCCAGCACCATGCTGGCTTTCTCAACCGTCGAGGAAGGACGGGTCGACATGCACTGGTGGATCCTCGAGATCGCGGCAACCGCGACGCTCGTGTTCATAGCGTTGTGGCTCGGACCCTTCATCAAACGGTTCGGCCGTGCCTACGCGGCCGATGTCTTCCACGACAACCCGCGCACCGGCAAGAGCTACATCGTGCTGACCGACATCGTCTACTACCTCATCTTTGCCGCCTACATCCTTTTCACGGTGCGGGTCGAGTCGCCCACATTGACGGGTGAGGTCGATGCCGGGTTCGTCCGCCAGGAGCTCGTCCGGCTCGGCGGCATCCTGCTCATCATCGGGGTCCTGCACGGCCTCAACATCGTGCTCATGCCGATGCTGGGTCGACTGTTCTCCCTCAACCGCCGCCTGACGCCAGGCACCGACTCGGACCGTGACCGATGAGCAGCCCCACCTGGACTCTTAGCTGGCTTGCCCTCGCGGTGCTCCTGCTGGTCTGTGCGACGGTCTTGGCTCGACGGACCGACTGGCGACCTCCAGGCGGCGACGACTGACGTTCCGGCTGAAGCCAGGCGAGCCCGCTACTGACGCGCGACCGATAGCGGGCTGGGCGTGTCCGGGCCGTTCTGCGGGCGCCCGCGCCCTACCGTGGGCAAGTGACGTTGACCAGCAGTCCGCCGGCGACACTGGCCGGCTCCGACGTTGCCCCGCGCGTGCGAGCCAAGCCCGGCCTCACCACGCCGGGCGCAGTGATAGTGGGCGGCTTCCTCATGGGCGTCGGTGCGATGGCCGACCTCACCTTCGGGGGATCGCTCGGCGTCGGCTTCGCGGCAATGTTCGTCATCGGTTCTGCCGTGATGGCGCTGACCCTCCGGGTCCGCTCGCTCGCCTCTGCGTTCATCGCTCCGCCGCTCATGTTCGCGATCGCGACCATGCTGGTCGGGAAGCTCTCGGGTGAGGTCCACGGGTCGCGCGCTCTCGCGCTCGACACGGCAACATCACTGGCCCTGTCGGCTCCGGTGCTGTTCGGCGGGACCGCGTTGGCGGCAGCGATCGCCGTCGTACGCCTGCTTGTCGCCATCGCCCGGCGACAAAGAAGCGTCAGGCGCTGACGCCCGCGGCCTTCATGTCGCGGCGCAGCTCGGGCGGCAGCGCGAAGAGCAGGCTCTCCTGTGCCGACACGACCTCTTGCACGTCGGTGTAGCCGCGCTCGGCGAGCCAGTCGAGCACGCCGCGCACCAAGATCTCCGGGACTGACGCACCGCTCGTGAGGCCGACGGTTCGCACACCCTCGAGCCACGCCTCGTCCAGCTCGGACGCCTTGTCCACGAGGTGGCCGGCCTTGGCTCCGCACTCGAGCGCGACCTCCACAAGCCGCACGGAGTTCGACGAGTTCGTCGAGCCCACCACGATCATCAGGTCGGCTTCGGCCGCGATCTCCTTCACCGCTACCTGGCGGTTCTGCGTCGCGTAGCAGATGTCGTCGCTCGGCGGGTCGAGCAGCGCGGGGAACCGCTCGCGCAGCCGGCGCACCGTCTCCAGAGTCTCGTCCACCGACAGCGTGGTCTGCGAGAGCCACGCGACCTTCGCCGGGTCTCGGACCACCACGTTGGCCACATCGTCCGGGCCGTCGACGAGGTGCACGTGGTCTGGCGCCTCGCCACTCGTGCCGACCACCTCTTCGTGGCCCTCGTGCCCGATGAGCAGGATGCGGTAGCCCTCGTTGGCGAACCGGCGGGCCTCGTGGTGCACCTTGGTCACCAGCGGGCAGGTCGCGTCGATCGTCTTGAGCTGCCGGGCCGCCGCCTGCTCGTGCACGACCGGCGCGACCCCGTGGGCCGAGAACACCACCGTCGCGCCCTCGGGCACCTCGTCGGTCTCCTCGACGAAGATGGCGCCGCGGTCCTGCAGGGTCTCGACGACGTGCTTGTTGTGCACGATCTGTTTGCGCACATAGACCGGGGCGCCGTAGGTCTCCAGCGCCTTCTCGACCGCGATGACCGCCCGGTCGACGCCTGCGCAGTAGC
>JAVXWK010000157.1:0-3641 GCA_032230575.1 Pseudonocardiales bacterium
TCGCGAACTTCACCTCGGCGCTCGGCCGCGGCGGGTTGCAGTTCATCCTGATCATCTGGCTGCAGGGCATCTGGTTGCCGCTGCACGGCTACTCCTACGAGGAGACGCCGCTGTGGGCCGGCATCTACATGCTGCCGATGACCGTCGGGTTCCTGCTCGCCGCGCCGGCCGCCGGGATCCTGTCCGACCGGGTCGGCAGCCGGATGCTCGCGTTCTCCGGCAACCTGATCGCGGCGGCCACGTTCGCGCTGCTGATCGCGTTGCCCGTCGACTTCCCGTACTGGGCGTTCGCGCTGATCCTCGTGTTCACCGGCATCGGGATGGGCATGTTCTCCTCGCCCAACCGGGCCGAGGTGATGAACTCGCTGCCCGCCAACTCCCGCGGGTCCGGCAGCGGCATGATGACCACGTTCCAGAACACCGCGATGGTGCTGTCGATCGGGTTCTTCTTCAGCCTCATCATCGTCGGCTTCTCGCAGTCGCTGCCAGGCGCGATGCGGACCGGGCTCGTGGAGCACGGCGTGTCCCCGGCCGCCGCCGCTCAGGTCGCCTCGCTGCCCGCGGTGGCCGTGCTGTTCGCGGCGTTCCTCGGCTACAACCCGATCCAGCAGCTGCTCGGCGACCAGCTCGCGACGCTCCCGCCGGACCAGGCCGCGTTCCTGACCGGGCGGGGGTTCTTCCCGAGCCTGATCTCCGGGCCGTTCGCGCAGGGACTCGCCATCGCGTTCGGCTTCGCGATCGTGCTGTGCCTGGTGGCGGCCGTGGCGTCGCTGATGTGCGGGAAACCGGTGGACAGCCGGGTCACGATGTCGAAGTGGAAACAGAACGCCTGACGCTGCGCCCGCTCGCACCGTCCGATGTGGACCTGCTGCACGAGTTGCACGCTGATCCCGAGGTCATGCGGTTCCTCGACCCGGAACCGGTCGAGCACTTCCTCGGTGAGAGCTTCCTGGCGGCCTTCGAGAAGGACACCAGCAGGTTCGTCGGCTGGTTCGAGTTCAAACCCGTCGGGGACGGCGCGGTCGAGCTCGGCTACCGGCTACACCCGGAGTTCTGGGGCCGCGGGTACGGCACCGAGGGCTCGAAAGCGCTGATCTCGCGCGGTTTCACGACCGGCGACGTGCAGCGGGTCGTCGCCACCACGATGTTCGTCAACTCCGGATCGCGGCGCGTCATGGAGAAGTCCGGGCTGCGGCACGTCCGGACGTTCCACGTCGACTGGGCCGAGCCGCTGCCGGGCAGCGAGGACGGCGAGGTGGAGTACGCGCTGACCAAAGAGCAGTGGCATTCTGCGGTCATGTGGCAGACGGACTTGGTGGACCTCGACGCCTACTTCGCCCGCACGGGAGCGTCGGCGTCCAGCACGCTCACGGAGCTGCACGAGGCGCATGTGCGCGCCATCCCGTTCGAGAACATCGACGTGATGCTCGGCCTCGTGCCGTCGCTGGACCTCGCGGACATCCAGGCCAAGATGATCGGGCAACGCCGTGGTGGCTACTGCTACGAGCACCAGTTGCTGTTCACGGCCGTGCTGGAACGCCTCGGGCACTCCGTGGCCAGGCGGATGAGCCGGGTGATGACCGGGCCGCGCACGCATTTCGTGTCGCTCGTGGACGACCATCTCGTCGATGTCGGTTTCGGCGCCGGGATGCTGCACCCGATGCCGCTCGTGGACGGCGTGGTCGTCGACCAGGCCGGGTGGCCGCACCGGCTGCGTCGCGCGGAAGGCCTGTGGGTGCTGGAGAAGGCGACCACGGACGGCTGGCAACGCATGCACGCGTTCCATCCCGACGTCGAGCAACTCCCCATCGACTACATGATGGCCAACTACTACATCGCCACGCACGAACGGTCGCCGTTCAGCCGCCAGCTCGTCGTGATGCGGCTCGAACCGGGACTGAGCCGCCGTTTGGTCGGCTCCACGCTGACAATTGAGCGGGCGGGGAACAAACCTGAGAATTCTCAGGTTGAAAACCTTTTGGAAACGCTGGAATCGCTGGACATCACGCTTACCGAGAGGGAGCTGAGTCACATCGGCTCAACTGCGGGAACAATCATGGGAGCGCATTCGTAATACGTGGTGTAAGGGAATCGCATATCGGAGGTGTTGCACAAATGACCACCGCGACTCCGTTCACCGCAGGAGCT
Organism: Pseudonocardiales bacterium; assembly: GCA_032230575.1. Classification (GTDB taxonomy): domain Bacteria; phylum Actinomycetota; class Actinomycetes; order Mycobacteriales; family Pseudonocardiaceae; genus Lentzea. The sequence goes on from JAVXWK010000157.1 coordinate 2,149, forward strand.
GGCAACGCCGCAGGCGTCAACGCACTGCCCACCCCGCCTTCGGGCTGGCCGATCGGTTCCTACGCGACCTACGAAGAGGCGCAGCGGGCCGTCGACCACCTGGCGGACAACGACTTCCCGGTCGCCGATGTCACCATCGTCGGCATCGAGCCGATGATCGTCGAACGCGTCACCGGCCGCCTGACCTGGGGCCGCGTGCTCGGCGCGGGTGCTGCGTCGGGTGCCTGGTTCGGTCTGTTCGTCGGTCTGCTGCTGGGCCTGTTCTCGACCGGCGGAGCTCTCGCCCCAATCGTCGTGGGCCTCGTCGCCGGTACCGCGTTCGGCCTCGCCGGTGCCGCGGTCCGCTACGGAGCCACGCGCGGCCGCCGCGACTTCGCGTCCGTCACGCAGCTCGTGGCCGGTCGCTACGACGTGCTCAGCCAGCCGCGCAACGCCGAACGCGGCAAGGAGATGCTGACCAGCCTGGCGTGGCGGTCATGAGCACGCAGCTGACGGTCGACGAGCTGCTGCTCGAACCGGCCGGAGCCGATCTCCGAGTAGCCTGACGAACCAGCTCCCACCACAATGGAACGCCGTCCCGCTCGGGGCGGCGTTCCTGCGTGTCACGGGCTTATGGTGACGCGATGACGACCGACTCCGAAGTGGTGCTGCGTTACGTCGACTACCTCGCGACCGGTGACGAGTCGATCCTCGACGAGGCCTTCGCCCCTGACTTCCACGACCACGTCAGTGGCCGCCGCGGCACCGACATCATGCGAATCGTACGCGGCTGGATGGAGAAGAGCTTCGCCGACATGACCAACCAGGTGCACGCCGTCACCGAAGGGGATGGTGTGGTCATGATCTGGTTCTCCGGCTCGGGCACGCACGTCGGCAGTGAGTTCCCCCAGTTCGCGGGCAAGGAACCGACCGGACGGCGGATCGTCTTCGAGGCGGTGCACATCTTCCGCGTTCGCGACGGGAAGATGTCCGAGCACTGGGCCGTGCGCGACGACCTCGGCGTGCTGCGCCAGCTCGACGGCGGTGACGCGCCACCAGAACGGCCGCTGCGCCCCTGAGCTCACTGCGAACCCGCGGCCACCAGCTTCGCGGTGATGGGTTCGAGCACGGCGACCAGCTCATCCTTCTCGGCGGCAGAAAGCGCGTCGTACGGCGGGGCGGCGAGCTCGTCGGTCAGGTCCTCGATGCGCTGCTTGACCTCGCGACCGGCGTCGGTGAACCGGCCCTCGCCGTCGACGATCCCGCGTTCGCGCAAGCCGTCCATCACCTCCGCCAGCCGCTTCTTCGGCAGGTGGTGGATGCGCCCGTGCGACTCCGGCGGGTGGATGCCCATCTCCAGCGCCGAGAGCACGTGAGCCTCGATGCCGCCGATGCCCGCGCCGACCAGAGCGGCGATGTGCCCGTCACCGCGGTGCTCGCGCAGCATCGTCGCGGAATGCCACAGCCGGGTGACCGGGTCGCTGGGCACCGGAAGGGTGCGCCATCCGGCGTAC
>JAVXWK010000455.1:0-3132 GCA_032230575.1 Pseudonocardiales bacterium
ACGTAGTAGTCGACGTCGCCGTTGATCAGCGCCTGTTCACGAGCGGCGGACTGGATCGTCTTGTACTGGATCTTCTCGGGGTCGAAGCCCAGCTTCGCCGAGATCAGCCGCGCGATGTCGATGTCAAAGCCGCTGTACTTGTTCGTGGTCGGGTCCTTGTAGCCCAGGCCAGGCTGGTCTTCCTTGACACCGATCACGAGGTTGCCGCGCGCCTTGGCCTTCTCGAACGTGGGCGAGCCGTCGACCTTGACGTCCTTGGCGACCTCGAACAGGCCGGCGGGCGCCGCCGTGTCGGTCGGGCTGCCCTCCTTGCCACACGCGGTCAGGGCCAGTGCGCCCGTCAGCAGCACCGCCGCAAGGGTGCGAACCCTCATCGTCCTTCTCCTGCCATTCGTTCGAAAATGGGCTGACTTCTAGTGAGTCAGGATCTTGCCAAGGAAGTCCTTCGCGCGGTTGGACTTCGGGGCCGAGAAGAACGATTCGGGCGTGGAGTCCTCGACGACCTCGCCGTCGGACATGAAGATCACCCGGTCCGCGGCCTTGCGGGCGAAGCCCATCTCGTGCGTGACGACCAGCATGGTCATGCCGTCCTTGGCCAGGCCCGTCATGACGTCCAGGACCTCCTGGACCATCTCGGGGTCCAGTGCGGACGTGGGCTCGTCGAACAGCATGACCTTGGGCTTCATGGCGAGCGCGCGGGCGATCGCCGCACGCTGCTGCTGCCCACCTGAGAGCTGAGCCGGGAACTTCTCCGCCTGGTTGGCGATCCCGACGCGCTCCAGCAGCTCCATCGCGGTCTTGCGCGCTTCGGCCGCCGGCGTCTTGCGCACCTTCACCGGAGCGAGCATCACGTTCTCGACGATGGTTTTGTGCGCGAAAAGGTTGAAGGACTGGAACACCATGCCGACATCGGCGCGAAGGCGGGCCAGTTCCTTTCCTTCGGCGGGAAGAGGCTGACCGTCGACCTCGATGAGACCGGAATCAATCGGCTCGAGGCGGTTGATGGTCCGGCACAGGGTCGACTTACCGGAACCCGACGGCCCCAGCACGACCACGACCTGCCCCTTCGGCACCTCCAGCTGCACGTTCTTGAGCACGTGAAGCGGGCCGAAGAACTTGTCCACACCCGCCACGCGAATCATCGGCGGGGTAGAGGCGGCAGTCATCCAGTCCTCCATTTGGGGTCGTCTGCGTTGGCGGAAACCTAGGTGTCCGCCACCACACCAGTCCAGGACATTGAGCAAGACTTAGGGTCTCAACTCTGTCACAGGCAGACATCGGTTGCCCGGGAGGTAGCGAAAGTGCGCGTGCTGCTCGTCGAGGACGACGACAGGGTCGCAGAGGCCTTGGTCCCCGCCCTGACCAGACGGGGTTTCCACGTGGACCGGCAGGCCACGGGCCGCGGCACCCTCGACCGCCTCACCGGCGTCGACGTGGTGCTGCTCGACCTCGGCCTGCCCGACATGGACGGCGTGACGCTGTGCCGTGCCATCCGCGCCGCCTCGGACGTCGCGATCATCGTCGTGTCGGCGCGGGGGGAGATCGACGACCGGATCCTCGGGCTGCACGCCGGGGCCGACGACTACCTGGTCAAGCCCTACGACGTGGGGGAACTGGTCGCGCGTGTGCACGCGGTCCGGCGTCGCCGCGGCGCTGATCCCGTCGGGGTCGGGTCCGTGTCGACGGAGGTGTTCGAGACCGGCGACGTGCGCGTCGACCTGGGACGACACGAAGTCACCGTGGCGGGTGACGCCGTCGCCCTTTCGCGCAAGGAGTTCCAGGTGCTCGCGCTCGTGATGGCGGCGGGCGGCGCGGTGTGCACGCGGGAGCGGATCCTCGCCGAGGTGTGGGGGCGGACGTGGTCCGGCGCCAACCGGACGCTGGACGTGCACGTCGCGACACTGCGCACGAAGCTCGGGCGGCCGTCGCTGCTGGAGACCGTGCGCGGGGTCGGGTACCGGTTGGGCCAGGTGTCGTGAAGTTTCACCTGATCGTGTTGGGTGACTCGTCGTGAGGTCTCGTCTGCTGGGGGTCGTGCTCGCCCTGATCGTGCTGGTGCTCGTCGGGCTCGGGCTGCCGCTCGGGCGTGGTGTCGCGGCCGCGGAGCAGCAGGAGCTGTTCCTCGACCGGCTCACCGACACGAGCAGGTTCGCGTCTTTGGCGCAGCGGCCGCTGATCGACGGCAAGCCGTCGCTGGTGCGGTCCGAACTGGAGCGGTACACCGAGCTGTACGGCATCGGCGTGGCCGTGGTGGCCCGCGACGCGCCGACGGTGCCGCTCGTCGCCACCCGCAACGACCTCGCGCTCGGGGACGGCGCTGTCCAGGACCTCGTGAGCAAGGCGCTGGCCGGACGGCTGCCGGTCGCGCCGCCGTTGTTCATGCCGTGGAGCGACACGCAGCTGGTGCTCGCCGAGCCCGTGCTGGTCGACGGCGAGGTGCGCGGTGCGGTGATCACGTTCTCGCCGACGTCCAAGACCCGGTTCGAGGTGCTGGCGTGGTGGGGGCTGTTGCTCGCGGCGTCGCTGCTGGTGCTGGCGCTGGCGGTGCTGCTGGCGTTGCCGGTGGTGCGGTGGACGTTGCGTCCGGTGCAGGCGTTGGACGACGCGACCGGGAAGCTCCTCGCGGCGGTGGTGTCCGGCCGGCCGGTGCCGCCGGTGGGGGCGGAGAGCGGGCCGCCGGAACTGAGGCAGCTCTCGCGCTCCTTCGACCAGATGGCCGCGAACGTGAGCGATGTGCTTGCCGCGCAACGGGCCTTCGTCGCCGACGCGTCGCACCAGCTGCGCAACCCGTTGACCGCGCTGAAGCTCCGGCTGTCCAATCTGGAGGGTCACGTCGACGCCGAGGCCGAGGTGCACCAGGTCGAGGCGTTGAGCGAGACGGACCGGCTGAACCGGATTCTCGACGAGCTGCTGGCGATGGCCCGCGCGGAGTCCAGCTCGGTCGACCCGGTGCCGGTGGACGTCGACAAGTCCGTGGCCGCGCGGCTCTCGGCGTGGAACGCGGCCGCGGCGGCGAAGGACGTCCTCGTCGTGCTCGACGGTCAGCGCGTCGGCATGGCCCTCGCGCCGCCGCGTGGCGTCGAGACGTTTCTCGACGCGCTGCTCGACAACGAGTTGAAGTTCACCGCCGAG
>JAVXWK010000471.1:0-4867 GCA_032230575.1 Pseudonocardiales bacterium
CCGGAGGGGCTTGCGCGGGCGCTGGCTTGGGTGGCGCAGCGGTGGGAGGACAGGCACACGTTCGCCGCGCTCATCACCGATCCGACGGCTGCAACTCTGCTGGGCTGACCGGCTCTTCCGCTCGTTGCCTGCGGAGGCGGGGCTTCGCGATGTCGCCCCGCCGGACCAGGATGATCCACGCGGTGATGGTGACGAGCATCGAGACCGCGCCGCCCACGATGATCGGCGCACGGCCGTTGATCTCGCCCAGCCAACCCATCAGCGGGCCGCCCACCGGGTTGCCGCCCAGGAACACAAGCATGTAGATGCCCATCACGCGGCCGCGCATCTCGGGTTCCACGGCCAGTTGGATGGTGGCGTTCGCGGTGGTGTTGAAGGTCATCATCGCGATGCCGACCGGGATCATCATCAAGCCCGTCAGGAGCATCGTCGGCATCATGCCGGACACGATTTCCAGCAGGCCGAAGACGACGCCCGCGCCGATGAACACGGTGAGGCGCGGGGTTTTGCGGCGGGCTGCCCAGGCTGCGCCGGCGAAGGTGCCGAAAGCGATGAGTGTGGAGAGCAGGCCGTAGGCGTCGGCGTCGCCGCCGAAGACGTTGCGGGCCATGATTGCCAGGGTCATGTAGAAGTTCATGCCGAACGTGGCGATGAAGAAGACCAGGAGCATGACCGTCAGCAGGTCCGGGCGGTGCCGGACGTAGCGCAGGCCCGAGAGCAGTTGGCCCTTCTCGCGTGGGAGCGGGTCGGCGCGCAGGAGCTGGGATGTGCGCATCAGGTAGACGCCCAGGAAGACGCCTACGAAGCTGATGGCGTTGGCCAGGAAGACCCAGCCCGTGCCGATGGCGACGATCGTGACGCCCGCGATGGCCGGGCCCACGATTCGGGCCAGGTTGAACATCATCGAGTTGATGGCCACGGCGTTGGTCAACGAGTCGCGGCCGACCATCTCCACCACGAAGGACTGGCGCACTGGGGTTTCCACGGCGGAGAAGCAGCCGAGCAGGAAGCAGAGCACGTAGACGTGCCAGAGATGAACGACGCCGGTCACGTCGAGCAGGCCCAGGGCCAGCGCGCAGACGCCCAGGGCGGATTCCAGCCAGAGCAGGAGTTTGCGCTTGTCCATGCGGTCGGCGAGGACGCCGCCCCACATGGAGAGGAGCAGCACCGGTAAGAACTGCAACGACGCCGCGAAACCCAACGCGACCGGAGAGCCGTTGGTGAGCTCCAGGACCAGCCAGTCCTGGGCCACTCGCTGCATCCAGACGCCGACCAGCGAGATGATCTGGCCGGAGGCGTAGAGGCGGTAGTTGTATATGCCTAACGAACCGAACATGCCGGTACGACGAGGTGGCGAACTGTCTGCTCCACCACCCGCGTAACCTGCCACGTCCTTACTGCCCCGCCATCCTGTCGATGATCTCGGCGGCCTGGGAGAGCAGGACCCGTTCGTCGGGTTCCAGTTCTGCCAGCCTCTTGTCCAGCCACGCCTCGCGCGCGGTGATCTCGTCTTCCAGGTACGACAAGCCTTCGCTCGTCAGCTCGACGATGGCTTGACGGCCGTCGGTGGGGTGCGGGCTGCGCGTCGCGAAGCCGAACTCCTCCAGGGCTGCGATCACGCGCGTCATCGACGGCGGTTGCACGCCTTCCTTGGCCGCCAGTTCGCCTGGCGTCAGTGGTCCGCACTTGTGGAGTGTGGACAGAGCGGACACCTGCGTCAGCGACACCGACGAGTTGGTGCGCTGGGCCCGCAGGCGACGGTTGAGGCGGACCACGGCAAGCCTGAGCTTGCTCGACAGTCCGTGCTGTTCGGTCGCCACGTAGTTAGCATACCTCACGAAATAGTTTCCTGCCGAAAGGTCAGTTGAGCAGGCCCTGGATGGGGCCCAGGGCGAAGTAGATGACGAACGCGACGGCCACGACCCACATCAGCGGGTGGATGCCGCGCGCTCGGCCGGTCATTGTCCTGAGCAGTACGTAGCTCACGAAGCCCGCGCCGATGCCGTTCGCGATGGAGTAGGTGAACGGCATGACGACGATGGTGAGGAACGCGGGCAGCGCGACGGTGAAGTCGGCGAAGTCGATCTCGCGGATCTGCATCATCATCAGCGCACCGACGATCACCAGCGCGGGAGCGGCGGCCTCGATGGGCACGATCTCGTAGAGCGGCGTGAAGAACATCGCCAGCAGGAAGAGGACGCCGGTGACGACGTTCGCGAGGCCCGTGCGGGCGCCCTCCGCGATGCCGGACGCCGATTCGATGTAGACGGTGTTCGACGAGCTGGACGCGGCACCACCGGCCACGGCGCCGAGGCCGTCGACGAACAACGCCTTGCTGACGTTGGGCAGCTGGCCGTCCTCGTCGATGAGGCCGGCTTCCTTGCCGAGGCCCGTCATCGTGCCGACGGTGTCGAAGAAGTCGGTGAGCACCAGCGTGAAGACGATCAGCGCGGCGGCCAGCGCCGGGAGCCTGGTCCACGCGCCGAACGACACGTCGCCGAGCAGCGAGAGGTCCGGCACGCCGAAGATCTTGTCCGGCAGGGCGGGGTAGCCGAGGTTCCAGCCCTTGGCGTTGGTGCCCGCGGACGGCCCGGCCTTGACGATCGCTTCCAGGATGATCGCGAAGATCGCGGTGCTGACGATGCCGATGAGGATCGCGCCCTTGATCTTGCGGGCGAAGAGCACACCGGTGACCACGAGTCCGACCACGAACACGAGCGTCGGCCAGCTGGCGATCGAGCCGTTGATGCCGAGTCCGACCGGGACCGTGGTGTTGGCGGCGTCGGGGAGGCGGCGCACGAAACCGGCGTCGACCAGGCCGATGAACGTGATGAACAGTCCGATGCCGACCGCGATCGCGGCCTTGAGCTCGTTCGGCACTGCGTTGAACACCGCGGTCCGCACGCCCGTGAGCACCAGGAGCAGCACGACCAGGCCGTTGACCAGGATGAGGCCCATCGCCTCTGGCCACGACACCTTGGCCGCGACCGAGACGGCCACGAACGAGTTGATGCCCAGGCCCGTCGCCAGCGCGAACGGGTAGTTGGCGATCAGTCCGAAGAGGATGGTCATCACGCCGGCGACCAGCGCGGTCACCGCCGCGACCTGGCCGACCGGGAGGATGTTGCCGAGCACGTCCGGGTGCGCGCCGGGGCCCGTCGGGGCGAAGCTGCCGATGATCAGCGGGTTCAGCACCACGATGTAGGCCATCGTGAAGAAGGTCACGACTCCGCCGCGAAGTTCGCGCGCCACGGTCGACCCGCGCTCGGAAATCTTGAAGAACCCGTCCAGCATCTGGTCTCCTAACGATGTGTCCGAACGCGACTCCGCCCCCCACCCGCCGCCGTTGCCGCACCGGCTGGCCGACCCAGTGCCGGTCGTGCTGGGTGGAACCGCGCTGTGGTTCCTCGGTTTCCTCGTGGTGCTCGTGCTCGACCGCTCCAACAGCACGCTGCTCTGGACGACCCTGTCGGGCGGCTTGCTCGGGATCATCGGGTACGGAGTGTTCTACTGGCAACGCCGGGCCGCGAGGCGAGGATCACGAACCGCGCAGCAGGGCCTGGAAGACGCCTAGCGACGCACGATGATCGACGCCACCGACTGGGTCCGGCTGCTGGTCGTCTGCGTCCTCTTCACGGTCGCCGCCGGCGCGATCGCCTGGACCACCGGCCTCACCACTCCGAAGCCGTTCCTCAAAGCGGCCGCCAGGGCAGTCGTGCAGCTCGCCGCGGTCAGTGCCGTGATCACGCTGGTTCTCAACCACCTCGGCCTGACCGGAGCCTTCCTCGCCCTGATGGCCGTCGTGGCCACCGCGACCTCGGCCCGCCGCTCCGACACCGGCTGGAAGGGCGTCTGGGTGGCCGTGGCCATCCTCATCGGGTCGGTCCCGTCGCTCGCGCTGCTGATCCTCATGGGCCTGCTGCCGGTCAAGGGCATCGCGCTCATCCCGGTCGGCGGCATCCTGATCGGCGGTGCGATGACCGCGACGACGCTCTCGGCCAGGAGAGCCCTCGACACGCTCAACAACCGCCACGGCGAGTACGAGGCCGCGCTGGCGTTGGGGTTCCTGGAGTCGAAAGCGGCGAGGTTCCTCATCAGGCAGCCCGCGGCCGAGGCGTTGCTGCCGCCGCTCGACCAGACCAGGACGGTCGGGCTTGTCACCCTTCCGGGTGCTTTTGTCGGCATGCTGCTCGGAGGGGCTCCCGTTTGGCAGGCCGGCGCACTACAACTCGTGGTCCTGCTCGCGTTGCTCGCGGTGGAGGTGGCGGCTGTCGCCACGGTGGTCGAGCTGGTCGCGAGGGGTCTGATCAGGAGGACTTCCCAAGGAAGCGAAGTTAGGCTAACCTAAGTCTCGTCGCTTCGTGGTGGGAGCGGCAGTCAGTTCGGGAACGGACGAAGCCCCCGCTCTGGGCAGAGCGGGGGCTTCGTCGTGTTCAGCGGGCGGGAAGCTTTGTCGGAGCACCCACCGCCGAAGTCAGAGCTGAAGGCCGTTCTGGCCCGCGCGGGCGGCCTCGAAGCGCGCCGAGACGTCGTCCCAGTTCACGACGTTCCACAGCGCCGAGATGTAGTCGGCCTTCAGGTTGCGGTACTGCAGGTAGTACGCGTGCTCCCAGATGTCGAACGCGAGCAGTGGCGTGGTCGCGATCGACAGGTTCGAGTGGTGGTCCTTGAGCTGCAGCGTGACCAGCTTCTGGCCGATCGGCTCCCACGCGAGGATGCCCCAGCCCGAGCCCTGGATCGAGGACGCGGCGGCGTTGAGCTGGCCGCGGAACTTGTCGAACGAGCCGAAGTGCTCGTCGATGGCCGCCGCGAGCTCGCCGACCGGCTTGTCGCCGCCGTTCGGGGACAGGTTCTTCCACCACACCTG
>JAVXWK010000164.1:0-4436 GCA_032230575.1 Pseudonocardiales bacterium
GCGAGAAGCCCTGGAAGCCATCGACCGCATGCCGGCGGACGGCCCGGTCCGCCGCGTGATGCTCCTGGTCTTCCCGCACGCGGAGCCGCTCGGATCAGAACCGATCGCGGACACCCTGGACAAAGGCCCGACCACGGTCAGCTCCGGCGCCAAACTCCTGAGCGCCATGTCCAGCCAGGCGAACCGCACCTACGTCGAGAAGATCGAAGAGCACAACCGCCGGGCGGCGAGCAGCAGAGGCGGCCGCATGGCCCTCCTGGAACGCCTGCACACCAACGACAACAACGTCGTGGACGAGGTCTACTCGTTGGCGGACAAGCTCTTCGGCCACTACGAGGACGTCGAGATCCGGCTGGCCGCACGCCAGATCACCGCCCAGCAGTTCGAGATCCCCAAGGGAAACCCGGCCAACTGGTCCTTCGAACGCGCGCGCAGGGCAGCGGAGTCCGCCCAGCGCGACTGGAAGAAGAGGCACGGCGTCCTGCCGTACGTGCCGGGCGTGAAGCTCCCCAGCCCCGTCTGCCGCGAAGGCGTCGGCTGGGAGTGGGGCATCACGATGGCCGAACGCCTCGGCGCCTCCGCACTGGACCTGCTCAAGCGCCTCGTCTGGGTCGTCCAGGAGGACAAAGCCGAGCAGACCACCAAAGCACGCCGCGAACTTCACCAGGTCAGGGCGGAACTTCGCAGGCTGAGAGGCGACCTCTTCGCCTGGAAACCGTCCGACTCGCTGGGCGAGGAGTACTGGACCGGCAGACTCGCCAGCTACCACGAGAACATGATCGACGGGCACCTCGGCCTGGAGGTGAAGTCGCAGATCGCGGAGATCGGCCGGATCGTCGGCGAGGCCCAGGAAGTGATCACGAGCCTCGACGAGCACCGGCTGAAGCTGGGCGGACTCGGTTGCTGGCACGCGCTGCTCGACCAGCAGCCCACCAAGCAGGAAGCCGGGCTGTCAGACCCGGAACGCCTGCTCAGCAGGCTTCTCGCGCTGGAGATCGCCGGCACCTGCCTGTCCGACGACGCCTCCTCCGGTCTGGACACGCCCGTCGAACTCGTCCAGGTCTCGCTGCAGACCCGCAACGCCTTCGCCCAGCAGTCGATCACCGCGGACGACAAGGCGGGCGGCGCCTCGCTCAGCAGGTTCTCGGGGTTCCTCAAGCGGTCCTGGCGGGTCAACGACTGGATCTGGGGCCGCCTCGACGGCGCCACGATGCTCTGCCGCGTGCTGTTCGACCCGCGCCGGCTGCGCAGGATGGACCTCCTCGGCCGCCCCGAGAACGACCCGAGCACGCCGGAACAACGTGCCGAGGCCGTCGTCGACAGCGTCATCGAGCACATGTTCGGCCCTGAGCTGCCGATCCAGGTCGCGAACTGCGCGGTGGAGGCCAAGAAGGAGCTGCAGGGCATCTACGAGGCGGAACACGAGCTGTCGCCGTCGTCGATGAAGCTCGCCGAGCTCGCCGCGTGGGGCCTGCACTGGCGCATCATCTGCGAGGAGCTGCCGAGGCTCAGGGCCGCGATCATCGCCGACAGGGGCGACGGCGCGGACGAGCGCTCGCGAGGTGAGCTCTTCCTGGAGGAACACGCGGACCTGCTGCGGCGCTTGGAGTTCCCGCAGGAGCACACGGTCACGATGGGCATGGCCGCGCTCAACGCCTTCGACCGCGCGGGGATCGGCCGCGAGCCGCTCACCCAGGAAGCCGCGTCCGACCAGCTGATCAGGACGGCGGCCACCGCGGCGGCCGTGGCGGTCACGGTCGCCGACTCCGAACGCGCGGGGTTCGCCGCGGTCCGCCCGGTCACCCGTGCGGTGCGAGGCGCGGCACTGCTCCCCTACTGGACGATCACCGGCCTCACCAGAGGCGGAAAACTCGCCCAGTTCCTCGGACTTCTCGGCCTGGCAGTCGGTGGCGCGCTGGTCGTGATGGCGTTGTTCGGCATGCTCCCGACGTGGGCCGCGGGGCCTGGCGCGGCGATCGGCGCGGCCTGTCTGCTCGCCGCTTTCGGTTACGCCGCCTTGAGAAGCGGCACGATGCTGCACGGGCTGGTGCTGCTGTCCCCGGTCATCCCGTTGACAGCCATAGCGGTCGACAGGCTGCCGGGCGACCGCTCGCAGATCACCACGGGCACGGTCACGGTGGCCGGGGTGGCGCTGGTCGTCACGGCGTTGCTGATCCTGGGCTCGCTACCGGCACCGATCCGCACACCGCTCGCGGTGCTGGCCGACTTCAAGCCGTTGCAGATCATCAAGCGCCGCTGGAAGCAGGCGGCGACAGCACTCGTGGCGATCGGACTCGTGTGGGCGATCTGGCAGTTCGAGCTGCACACCAAGCCGTGGCTGGTGATCCCGACATCGGTCCTTTGTGGAGTATTCGGCATCTACATGGCTTTGAGCGGAGGCAAGTCGCTGCAGCGCTGGCGCCGGGTCGAAGGTGAGTGGGGCACCGAACGAGCCGAGCCACCGGCGGCGGCGACGGCGGGCTGGGCCGCGGTCTACGGCGTCGGCTACCTCGCGGTCGCCGACGTGCTGCTGGTCATCCACCCGAGCGGATGGGGCTGGCAGGCGGTGATCGGCACGGCACTGGCGTTCGGGCTGACACTGCTGCTGATCACGTCCTGGTACGTGCCGCGGGTGGAACGCCGCAGGATCCGCCGCCAGCTCGTCAGCGAGGCGATTCCGGCGGTCTACCCGGACGGCGGCGACATCGCGGAGTTGTTGCGCGAACGGCTGGAAGGCCACGCGTCGCTCTACCGGTTCCTCATCCAGGGAGAGGGCGAGCACCCCTCGAAGCTCACCCTCTCCCAGACCGGACTCGTTGTCGCGCAACGGATCGAGCAGAAGCTCAGGCCGCCAGTGCGATAACGGGCGCGGTGTGGCCCATCGCTCGTGCGTAGAGCGCCTCGAAGCGCTCCAGGGTCGCCGCCAGCGCGTGGTGCGAGATGATCTCGCTGCTGGCGGCGCCCATGCGGGCCCGCATGGGCTCGTCGTGCACGAGCGTGTGCAGGCGCTGGGCCAGCTGGTTCACGTCGCCCGGCTCGAACAGCCAGCCGTTGCGGCCGTGGTGCACCAGGTGTGGCAGCGCCATCGCGTTGGCGGCGATCACCGGCTTGCCCGCGGCCATCGCCTCCATCGTGGCGAGGCTCTGCAGTTCCGCGACACCGGGCATCACGAACAGATCCGCACGGGCGTAGGCGTCGAGCAACTCGTCCTCGGACACGAACCCGTGGAACCGCACGCGATCCATGACGCCGAGGTCGCGGGCCAGCAGCTCCCACTCGGCCTTGCACGTGCCGTCCCCGACGATCTCACCGAACGCGCCGGGCACGCGGGCCAGTGCGCGCAGGAACTCGTCGACGCGCTTCTCCTCGTCCAGCCGTCCGACGAACAACGCGGTGGGCCGGTCGTTGTGGGTGACCTCCCGCTGGTAGCGGGCGATGTCGATGCCGCACGACACCGGCACCGCGCGTTCGGGGAAACCGCTCTCGTGCAACAACTGCACCGCGCGCGGCGTCGGCGCGGTCACCATGTCGGCCCGCCCGAACACGCGCGCCAGGTCGCGGTAGGCGAACTTGCGGGCCATGCCCTGCAGGAACGCCGGCACGTGCGCGTGGCTGAACAGGTTCTCCGGCATGAAGTGGTTCGTGGCGAGCGTGGGAATCCCCTGAGCGACGGCGGAGTTCAGGACGAACCGGCCCACCACGAAGTGTGCTTGGACGTGCACGACGTCCGGCTTGAGCGACTTGATCAGCTCGTCGGCCTCTTTCGACGCCTGCCACGGCAGGCAGAAGCGGAAGTCCGGGTAGAACGGCAGCCGGTGCGAGCGCAGCCGGTGCACCGTCACACCGTCGATCTCGGTGGCCTTCGGCGAGTCCGGGGCGATCACGTGGACGTCGTGTCCGCGGGAGGCGAGGCCCGACGCGAGGCGCTGGGCGAACCGCGCCGCTCCGTTGACGTCCGGCGGGAACGTGTCGGCGGCGATCACGACGCGCAGCGCGCTCGAGGTGTTCACGGGAAGCTCCGATCGAGTAGAGACACGAGGTTGACGAGCGAGGGCGAACACACCGCCGGCTGCGGCGAACGCGCAGGCGATCAGCGCCGCACCGGTCCACGGGGACAGGTGCGCGGCTTCGCCGAGGAGGAAGGCGCCGATGCCGACCGCGACCAGCGGATCCACCACGGTCAGGCAAGCGACGGCGAGATGAGGGGGCCCGCCTGCGTAGGCGTGCTGGACGAGCCAGCCGCCGACGGCGAGCGAGAGGGCGATGCCGAGCACGGACGCGAGGTGGCTCAATCCGAAGCCGCCTTGCTGCACCGACTGGCTCACGGCGCGCATGAGCACGGACACGTACCCGTACGCGACACCACCGGCCGATGCGAACGCCACGGCTCTGACGCGCGCGTTCGTCGTGAGGGCGGCAATGACTCCAGGGACGGC
>JAVXWK010000542.1:0-3675 GCA_032230575.1 Pseudonocardiales bacterium
TGTCCCGGTAGTCGAGCGCCGGCAGCACGACCTCGACCTGCCCGCCGAGGCCCAGCACCGCCCGCGCGAACACCTGGTCGGCGCCCGGCGCGAGGCACGTCACGCCGACCACGGGATGCCCGAGCCGTTCCAGCACCTCGGTGATCGCGGCTCGCACGGCCGGGACGCACTCAGGCACCAGGTTCATGTGTCCGGTGATGCCGACCCGCATCAGGCCGTCCGGATCGCTCTGATCGCGTCGCGGGTCTCCTGAACTGCGCGGATGTGGCGGTGCGTGGCCGCCTCCTTGGCGAAGTCCTCCAGCTTGCGCAGCACGCGCCCCGAGGAGAGCTTCGCCGCCGTCGGCAGGACCTCGTTGATCAACCCGCACGCCGCCTCCGGGTCTCCCGCGACCATCTTGGTGCGCGCCAGTCCGATCACGTCGAACGCGCGGTTGCGCACCTTCGACGGGTCTCGCAGCTCCAGTGCGCGCCGGATGTGCTGTTCGGCGAACACGGCCTGCGCCGGGTCGTGCATGGCCAGGTCGCGGCACCGCGCCCCGATCACGCCCTCCAGCTCGGCCTCGTCGAAGCTGTGCAGGTAGCGCGGCTCGTTGTCCGCCTCACGCTGCGCGAAGCTGTCCTGTGCCATGCCCACGGCCTGGTGGAACTCGCGGGTCTTGCCCATCTGCGCGTACGCCCACGCCTCACGCGTGAGGAGCAGCGCCTTGAGCGTCGGCGTGCCCGTGCGGCGCGTGCCGTACTGGCCGAGCTGCACCAGTTCGAGTCCGTCCTCGGGCCTGCCGAGGTCGAACATCTGGCGCGCCATCGCCGCGAGACACAGGGCCGCGAAACCGTCGTTGTGGCCCGCCTTCGCCATCCGGATGGCCAGCACGTAGTAGCGCTGGGCCGCGTTGTGCAGCCCGGCGTCGAACGACATGCTCGCCGCCACCTTGGACAGCTCCGCCCCGATGAAGAACGCCCGCTCCGTCGTCGGGCCCGCCGGCGCGCGCTGCAACCGTTCGGCCAGCTCGTCGAGCTGACCCAGCACCGCCTTGCGCGCCAGTCCGTAGCCGCCCCGGCCGCCCCAGCCGCGCAGCTCGTTCGCCACGCGCTGCAGAGCCAGCAGTTCCTCCTCGCTGATCGCCGAGTGCGACGACCACTTCGACAGGTTCTGCAGGGGGTGCAACCACCGTTGCAGCGGCTCGACCAGTGCGGACCCCACCGTCACCGCGGCAGCTCCGGTGAGCGCCGCTCGTCTGCTGATCGCCAAGTCGCTCCTCGCCGTCTCCTCGACCGAACGGGCAATGCTCGTCGCCTCCCAGGGGGCGGCGAGCACATCTGGCGGGCTCGATTCGGGGGAGCCCACCTGAGCTGGGATGACGACTCGGTCGAACCACAGTCGTTCGCCCGGTACACCGAGCACGAGCGCGAAGTGGCGCAGCCGGTCGAGCCGGTCGATCTGGTTCTCGCCGGACTCGTAGCGCGAGAGCTGCGCCTGGCTGATGCCGAGCCAGCCCGCCATGCGGTCCTGGCTGACGCGGCTGAGGTGCCGCGGGTGGTGCCGGTACGCGGAGATGAGCGCACCCATGTCGCGATCTGTGCAGGCCGCCGTGATCGCGGGGTGGTCCCAGAAGTCATCCGGGACGGCAGGAGGTCCGTGCACGTCGGAACGAGCGTTGCGGCGGCACCGGTGACACAGCCGATCGGTGTTGTCGGCCGCGATGAACGCTCCACACGGGCAAGCGCGCCTGGATCTGGGTCTCGCTGTGTCCATCGGCATCGCCCCCGTCACTGAGCGTTCACCCAGTGTACGGAGACGTGATCGTCAGTCCATCCATCTCATGCATAAGACGTAATGGATTCGCGTGTCGCAGTGATCGCTCCTCCGCCTGGCGGATGAGCTTCATACGTCCGCTGCATGAACGCCATGCATCTCGCGAGTGGTGTCAGCGCTCACGGCCCCGCACCCTGCACATCGTCAGGTCGCGGGCAGATCCCCGCGGTTTTGGCAGTGCCTGACCCATGAGCGGGGAGGACGACCGCCGATGAGCCTCACGACCGCGGAGACCGGTACCGGGAGTGCCGGGATCCCACAGAACAGGGGACACGATCGGGCGATCGGCGAGGCCGTCGCCGGCTACCGGTTGCTCGGGTGGCAGGTGAACGTCACCGAGCAGGGTGTCTTCCTACCTCTAGGGCCCGCCACGACCGCTTTGGCCATGCCGGCGCGCATCGGGTCGCGCGTCCTGGCCGACCTGAAGTCGCGCATGCTCGCCGGACCGGTCACGGTCATCCCCGGCCCCCGCGAGCACTGGATCTTCCTGGCCGAGCTGGTGGCGTTGCTGCCGACTCATCTGAAGGCCCCGCCAGAGGTCCAGTTCGTGCGATCCCCGCACCGGATCGCGCTGCCACCCACGATGACCAGGTACGGATCGCTGCGGTGGGCCAACCCGCCGTCGCACTCCCGGCACTGGTTCCCGCCGTTCACCGCGGTGCTCGCGCTGGCCCGGACGGCTGCCGCGGAGGACCAGCGCCGATAATTGGCGCTCGTGTCTCTGGATCGACGTTCAGCGCTGTTGTTGTGCGGGCTCGCTGCTCTGAGTGCTTGTGGCGAGCCTGCTCCTCGTAAGACGGGTGGTGTGGGGACCGCCCGGCCCGGTGATCGCGTGGCTTCCGCTGCTTCCGTACCGGTGGGTTCTGGCGTGCTGGTGGACATGCCCGGCAACGCCCAGCTGCTGGTCGTGCAGCCTCGATCAGGTGAATTCCGCGCGTTCAACCCCTCTTGCCCGCATGTGGGCTCCTTGGTCAACCCTCCCGCCGGTGGTGTCATCACCTGCCCGTTGCATGGGAGCGCTTTCGACCCGGCTACCGGCGCGGTCCGCAAGGGACCTGCGACTTCGGGGTTGAAAGAGGTTGCCATTGCTCTTTCGGGTGAAGATTTGGTCCTTGGTCGAGACCTGTGAGGTTGCTGTGCATTGGGCTTCGGACTGAACTCTCCATGACCGCTTCGCGTAATGCTGTGGTGTGACCCCGGACACCACCACCACTTCGGAGGACTCGGTCGTGAACACCGAAAGCCCGGTCAGCAGGCGGACGGCCTTGTGTGGAATCGTCGTGGCGCTCGCCGTGCCCAGTGGCTTTGTGACCGCTTGCAGTTCGTCGTCGGGTTCTGCTCCTGCTTCTTCGGCTCCCACGGGATCCGCTGGTACGCCCGGCACCGCCCTGGTCGCGCTCGCCGATGTGCCGGAAGGTGGAGGCGCGCTGGTCGACGGGCCTGGTGGCAAGAAGATCGTCGTGGCGCGGATCTCGGCTGCCGAGGTGAAGGCTTACGACGCGACTTGCACGCACCAGGGTTCGACGGTGGCCGAGCCATCTGACGGCACCATCACGTGTCCTTCGCACGGCAGCCAGTTCTCGTCGGCCAATGGCGCTGTGAAGAAGGGGCCCGCGACTACTGGTTTGCGTGCTGTGGCCGTTCGCGTGGACGGCGACCAAGTGGTCCTGGCCTGACCCTTTCAGTTTTTGTCGGACATCGTCGTTAGTCTTGACGGCGTGGCAGATCCCTCGACGTACCGCCCAGCTGTGGGCACGATTCCCGAGGCTCCCGGCGTCTACAAGTTCCGCGACGCCGGTGGCCGGGTCGTGTACGTCGGCAAGGCGAAGAGCTTGCGCAGCAGGCTGAACTCGTACTTCG
>JAVXWK010000171.1:0-7237 GCA_032230575.1 Pseudonocardiales bacterium
GTGGCCCAGTTCGTGGATCGCGATTTGGCCCGCTTGGGCGTTGGAGCCTGCGGCTGTGGCCACTGAGCCGCCCGCGCCGCCGTACTTCGCGGTGTTGCCGAGGGCGATCACCTGGTCGGCTTGGGGGGCCAAGGCGGCGTATTCCTTGGCCTTGGTTTCGTTCACGCAGAGGAGGCGTTCGGTGTTCGGGTCGCGGCCCTGGCACCAGAAGCCCATGTCGAGAGCGGTGTCCTTGAAGAGGTCCTTGGTCGGGTCGTGGTCCACGCCGGACTCGTTGGAGATGACGTTGACCTGCCAGACGTTGAAGTAGTTCTTGTACTCCTTGAACGGTTCTACGGAGGAGAGCTCGTCCCACTTGCTCTTCACGTTGGCGGAGTAGGCGTCCAGGTCGGCTGCTGTGTAGCCGTCGCCCACGAAGACCAGGTCGAAGGAGTTGTTCGGGTCACCGTTGGTCGCGGTGGCGGTGTGGACCTGGACGACCTCGGCTGCCGCGAGGGTTTTGAAGCCCGTGGCCTTCTCGGCTGGGGGCTTCAGGGTGAGGGCTTGGGTGATGGAGCCGTCTTCGTTGAAGACCTCGCGCCATTCCATGGCCGGGGCTGCGCCGCCGACCGGTGCCTGGGCGAACAGGGCCAGCGCGGTCACGGTCAGCGCAGGGAGGAGCAGCCGGGAACGATGCATGCGCTGACGCTAAGCAACCGTGATGTCACCCACAAGGCGGCAATCGTCGGTACTTCGGAGCAGGTGTGGTGGATGCAAAAGGTGACCTCGGTGGGCGGGTGATCTGGGCAACTACCTACTCTGACTTGTGTGAACCCCACCGATCTGGCGATCTCCGGGCCGTTGCTGCTGGCCACCGGGGTTGCTTTGCTCGCCGGGTTCATCTCGTTCGCGTCGCCTTGTGTGGTGCCGCTCGTTCCCGGTTACCTGGCGTACCTCGCTGGGCTGGTCGGGGCCGAGGCGCCTCGGGTTGATGCGAACGAACCGGCCAAGGCCGGGCGGATGCGCGTGGCCGGTGCCTCGCTGCTGTTCGTGCTCGGGTTCACGGTCGTGTTCGTGCTGGCCTCGATGACGATCCTCGGCGTGACGGATGCGTTGGTGCTCAACGCTGATCTGTTCCAGCGGATCGGTGGCGTGGTCACGATTCTGATGGGGCTCGTGTTCATCGGGCTGGTGCCGGCGCTGCAGAAGGACGTGCGGTTCCACACCAAGCCGAAGGTCGGACTCGTCGGGGCGCCGTTGCTCGGGGCGGTGTTCGCGCTCGGGTGGACGCCCTGTCTCGGGCCGACGCTGGCCGGGGTGCTGGCGGTGGCGCGGAGCACTGAGGTCGGGTCGTCGACCGTGCGCGGGGCTGTGCTGGTGCTCGCGTACTGCTTGGGGCTCGGGTTGCCGTTCGTGGTGCTCGCGCTCGGGGCGCGGTGGGCGTTGGGCGTCACCAAGTGGCTGCGCACTCATGCGCGGCAGGTGCAGATCTTCGGTGGCGTGTTGTTGATCCTGGTCGGCGTCGCGCTCGTCACCGGGCTCTGGGGTGAGTTCGTCGGGTGGCTGCGCTACTCGTTCGTCGACGTCGTGGAGTTGCCGCTCTAGTGATCGCCTTCCTGCGCAACACGTGGCGCGGCCTCACCTCGATGAGGACCGCGCTGACTCTGCTGTTCCTGCTGGCGCTCGCCGCGATGCCGGGTGCGTTGCTGCCGCAGCTGTCGTTGAACGCGGCCAAGGTCGACAAGTACGTCGCCGAGCACGGCTGGTGGGGCGAGTTCCTGCGGAAGCTCGGGTTCTTCGAGGTGTACGCGACGCCGTGGTTCGCGGCGATCTACTTGTTGTTGTTCACGTCGCTCGTCGGGTGCCTGCTGCCGCGCCTGTGGGAGTACTTCAAGCAGATGCGCGCGCGGCCGGTGCTGACGCCGCGGAACCTGTCGCGCATGCCGCATCACGCGCAGGCCGTGCTCGACGTGACGCCGGACGAGGCAGTCGGCAAGGCGAAGAAGGCCATGCGCGGGTGGCGGATGGACACCGGCGACGGCACGGTCAGCGCCGAGCGCGGGTATCTGCGGGAGACCGGGAACCTGCTCTTCCACTTCGCGTTGCTCGGGCTGTTGGTGTCGTTCGCGCTGGGCAAGATGTTCAGCTACGAGGGCCAGGTCATCGTCCAGGCCGACGGCGGCCAGTTCTGCAACGGCGGCATCTTCAACTACGACCAGTTCCGGCCCGGTCTGCGGGTCGACGGCACGGATCTCACGCCGTTCTGCGTGGAGATCGGCAAGTTCTCCGCCGAGTACCTCGACAACGGGCAGCCCGTCGGCTTCAAGGCGGACGTCCGGTACCAGTCGGGCCAGGACCTCGCGGCGAACACCTGGGAGCCGTACACGCTGCAGGTCAACCACCCGCTGCGGACCGACGGCGACCGGCTCTACCTGCTGGGCCACGGGTACACGCCGACGTTCACGGTGACGTTCCCGAACGGCGAGAAGCGCACGCAGGGCATCCAGTGGCTGCCGACGGACCAGCTCACGCTGTCGTCCGAAGGTGCGACGAAGTTCGACCCGCCCGGCGTGACGGACTCCGAGCAGCGGCGCAAGGGGCAGATCGCGGTGACCGGGCTGCTGGCGCCGACGCCGTTGCTGCACGGCAGCATCCTGAACTCGAAGTTCCCCGCGCTGAACAACCCGATGGTCGCGATCGACGTGTACCGCGGTGATCTGGGCGTGGACGACGGCCGCGGCCAGTCGATCTTCTCGATCGACATGAAGATGGTCGACCAGGGGCGGTTGCAGAAGGTCGCGCGCAAGAACCTCGCGATCGGCGAGGAGCTCACGCTCGACGACGGCACCAAGGTCCGGTTCGACTCCGTGAACGACTGGGTGTCGTTGCAGGTCTCGCACGACCCCACGCAGGGGTACGTGCTGGTGTTCGCCATCCTGATCATCCTCGGCCTCGGGGTCTCGCTGACCGTCAAGCGCCGCCGGGTGTGGGTGCGTGCGACCCCTCAGGAAGACGGGCGTACGTTGGTCGAGGTCGGCGGGCTGGCCCGCACTGACCAGGCAGGATACGGCGAGGAGTTCACGCGGCTGGCCCGCGCGGTCTTGAACGAGGAGAAGTCCTGATGCCGGTCAACGAGACCCTCGCGACCTACAGCGACTGGCTGTACCGCAGTGCGCTGGGCGTCTACCTCTTCGCGATCATGCTCTACGCGGTCGAGCAGGCGTTCGCGCGTGCCCCGCGCAAGGCTCAGGCCCTGGTCGGAGCCGGTGCGCCGATCCCGGGCATCCTCGAGGACGAGCCGAAGCAGGAACTGTCCCGCTCGGAGCGCATCGGCCGCATGGGTGCCGCGCTGACCGTGCTCGGCGCGCTGCTGCACCTGGGTTCGCTGGTCATGCGCGGTCTGTCCGCCGGGCGCGCGCCCTGGGGCAACATGTACGAGTACATGTCGCTGCTGTGCCTCGCCGCGGTCGTGACGTGGATCGTGCTGATGACGAAGTTCCCGATCCGCCGCCTCGGCGCGTTCGTGCTCACGCCGATCCTGATCCTGCTGTTCCTCGGCGGCACCGTTCTCTACGCCGAGTCCGCGCCCGTCCAGCCCGCGCTGCGGTCGTACTGGCTGGTGATCCACGTCTCGGTGATCTCGATCTCGTCCGGCGTGCTGCTCGTCCCCGGCGTGACGTCGATCCTCTACCTGCTCAAGGACACCAACGGCGAGCGCTTCCCGAAGCTGCCGTCCGCCGACGTGCTGGACCGGATGTCGTACCGGACGACGGTGCTGGCGTTCCCGCTGTTCACGGCAGGCATCATCTGCGGCGCGATCTGGGCCGAGGCCGCGTGGGGCCGGTTCTGGGGCTGGGACCCCAAGGAGACCGTGGCGTTCGTCTGCTGGGTGGTCTACGCGGCGTATCTGCACGCGCGCGCGACGGCCGGATGGCGTGGTCGTGGGGCCGCTTGGATCAACATCGTGGGCTTCGCGCTGAACGTCTTCAACCTGTTCTTCATCAACTTGGTCACCAGCGGGTTGCATTCGTACGCGGGTCTCTAACGAGTTAGCCCCCAGGTCGATGGAACCGCTGTCGGTTGCGTACCGTCGCAACCTGGGGGTCGGGGAAGTCCTGGTCCCTCTTGCTCAGGGAGGGCCACAGCGGTGAATTGGCAACCACCGGGTGAGGAAAAGGGCTCCGGCCCGCAGTACGTCGACCCGCAGACGGCCTACCTCGACCCGCAGCAGTCCGGTCCGCAGCACGTCAGCGGCGGTCAATCAGGCCCGTACAACGTGGGCGGCCCCCAGGCGGACGAGTACCAGCCCGATCTGTACCAGGTGCCCGGCCACGCGTCCGGCTCCTACCAGGTGCCCGGCAACGCCAGCGGCCCGTACCCGGTACCGGGTACGCAGTCCGGCGCGTACTCCGTGGACGGTTCCGGGGCGTACCAGGTGGGCGGCGGCCAGTCGGGTGCTCATCCCGTCGGCGGCGGCCCGTCCGGACCTCACAACATGCCCCCGAACACGGCCCAGTACGGCCAGTTCGCCGGCTCGCAGTACCCGAACAACTTCCCGCAGCAGCCGTTCCGCTCGCAGGCGCAGGAAGTGTCGTCGCAGCAGCTGATCAAGCAGGAGAAGCGGCCGCCGGCTTCCGGCTGGCGCAAGTCGCTGCACTCCATGACCGGCGGTGCGGTCAACCTCGGTGAGAGCGCTGCCGACATCCGCCGCCGCGAGCTGATCACGCGGATCAACCAGCCGCTGCGCGGGTGCTACAAGATCGCGATGCTGTCGCTCAAGGGCGGCGTCGGCAAGACCACGACGACCACGACGCTGGGCTCGACCTTCTCGTCGCTGCGCGGGGACAGGGTGATCGCGGTCGACGCGAACCCGGACCGCGGCACGCTGGCGTTGAAGATCCCGCGGGAGACCACGGCGACCGTGCGGCACCTGCTGCGCGACGCCTCGCGGATCACGCGGTACAGCGACGTGCGGGCGTACACCTCGCAGTCGCCGGCCCGCCTCGAAGTCCTGGCGTCCGAGCAGGACCCGGCCGTGTCGGAGGCGTTCAGCGAGGACGACTACCGCCGCACCATCGCGTTGCTGGAGCACTTCTACAACATCGTGCTCACGGACTGCGGTACCGGCTTGATGCACTCCGCGATGAAGGGCGTGCTGGACGAGGCGGACCAGCTGGTGCTGGTGTCGTCCGGCTCGGTCGACGGCGCGCAGACGTCCGCGGCGACGCTCGACTGGCTGGAGGCGCACGGCTACCGCGACCTGGTCGCGAAGTCCGTCTGCGTGATCAACTCGGTGCGCCCGAAGTCGGGCAAGGTCGACCTCGACAAGCTCGCCGCGCACTTCCAGCAGCGGTGCCGCGCGGTCGTCCGGCTGCCGTTCGACGAGCACCTCGAAGAAGGCGCGGAGATCGCGCTGGACCGGCTCGCACCGGAGACCCGCCTGGCGTTGCTGGAGCTCGGCGCCGTCGTGGCGGACGACTTCCCGAACACCTGATCAGGCGGTAGGTCGACGCGGCGAAAGGGGCCCTGAGGCCAGGGCCCCTTTTCCGTTCACTCGTCGCGTTTGCGCTGCTCGTCGAGCTTGCGCAGGAACTCCGGGTCGTCGTCAGGCGCGATCACCTTGCGGCCCGGCGTGTACTCCGAATGCTGTGGGGCGAAGGCTCGCCACACCAGCACAGCCACGGTGAGCGCACCGATCACCGCCAGCAGGTAGATCATCTGGTCGCCACCTCCCTTTGCCACGAGATTACCCGCGGCACAGGGATTACTACGGTTTCAGTGGCGGACGGGTTCAGTCGCCTCGGTGGTCAGCTCCGAAAGCAGAGCCTTCACCTCGGTCTCACGGAACCTGCGATGTCCTCCAGGCGTGCGAATCGAGCCGATGCGACCTGCGGTGGCCCACCGGGTCACGGTCTTCGGGTCGACCCGGAACAGATTGGCGACTTCCCCAGGCGTCAACAGGCGCTCGGACGCTGTAGTCACTCGTCCTCCTCAGATCAGACGTTCCGGTCTGATCGTGGCATCTAACCCATCAGGTACTCGAACGCTTGTTTTTTGGTAAAGAGGTAGTAAGGGACGACCACGCCAAACCGGACATGCTTCTCCGCACGCGGGGCCCCCGCGTCCTCTCCTGTAGTACGAAAGCTCCCCGCGTACTGTCAGGGCATAGGGTGTTCCGGGTGGATGCTCTTGATCGTCAGATCATCGCCGCATTGCGCGCCAACGGCCGGGCCACCTACGCCGAGCTCGGCAGGCAGGTCGGCCTGTCCGCCTCCGCCGTGCACGAGCGGGTCGGGAAGCTCGAGTCCAGCGGCGTGATCGTCGGGTATCACGCGGTCGTCGACCCGAGTGCGGTCGGCCTGGGCGTGACAGCGTTGATCGGCATCCATCCCACCGACATCGCGGACGACAACGAGGTCGCGGTCGCGTTGGGCGAGCTCATCGAGGTCGAGTCCTGCTACCGGGTGGCGGGCGACGAGTCGTTCATCGTCAAGGTCCGGGTGGCCACGGTGGACGACCTGGAGCGGGCTCTCGGGCGGCTGCGGCGCATCCCCGGTGTTGCCCGTACGCGCACGACCGTCGTGCTGTCCACTAGGTTCGAGGGACGGCCGAACACGAGCGACGAAGAAGCCGACGTAACCTGAACGGGTGCTCGCTCGAGATGTCACGTTCTACGTTCTGGCCCGCCTCGGCCTCGTCGCGGTGGTGACGGGCGCGCTCCTGCTGTTCAAGGTTCCTTTGCTCCCCGCGCTGGCCGTCGGTGTGGTCGTGGCGTTGCCGGCGTCGTTGTTCCTGTTCAAGGGGCTGCGGCAGCGGGTGGCCGTCGGGTTGAACGAGCGCCAGGCGGTGCGGCAGGCCGAGCGCGACAAGCTGCGTGCCGAGCTGCGTGGTGACGAAGGTCCTCTCACCCGGGCTTAGGACGTCCGCGCGGTTATCGTGCCGCTGTGAGTACCTCCGTTGACCGTGTTTGCAGCAGGACCAGGCACTGGGTGCGCGAAGCCGTCTCGATCATCGAGGCCGACGCGAACCGCAGCGCGGACACCCACCTGCTGCGCTACCCGCTGCCGCTCGACTGGGGCATCGACCTCTACCTGAAGGACGAGTCGACGCACCCCACGGGTTCGTTGAAGCACCGGCTGGCGCGGTCGTTGTTCCTCTACGCGATCTGCAACGGCTGGATCACCGGCGGCACGCCCGTCATCGAGGCCTCCTCCGGTTCCACGGCGGTGTCCGAGGCGTACTTCGCCCGGCTGCTCGG
>JAVXWK010000639.1:0-6910 GCA_032230575.1 Pseudonocardiales bacterium
CGGTGTCTACGTCGGTGCTTCCGGGCAGGACTACGCGCATCTGATGCTCGCGTCGGAGCAGGCGCTGGAGGGTTACTCCGGTACCGGCACCTCGCCGAGCGTCATCGCCGGCCGGTTGTCCTACGCGCTCGGGCTCGAAGGCCCGTCGATGACGATCGACACGGCGTGCTCGTCGGCTCTGGTCGCTCTGCACTTGGCGGTGCAGGCGTTGCGGAACGGTGAGTGCTCGCTGGCGCTGGCTGGTGGTGTGCAGGTGATGTCTGCGCCGGGCGCGTTCATGGAATTCTCGCTGCAGGATGGCCTCGCGCGTGACGGCCGATGCAAGCCCTTCTCGGATTCTGCTGATGGCACCGCATGGTCTGAGGGCATCGGTGTGCTCGTCGTGGAGCGTCTGTCCGATGCTGTCGCGGCTGGGCACGACGTTCTTGCTGTCGTGCGTGGCTCCGCGGTCAACCAGGATGGTGCCTCCAACGGCCTGACCGCGCCCAACGGGCCGTCGCAGCAGCGCGTGATCCGTCAGGCGTTGGCGTCGGCGGGGTTGACGTTCGCTGATGTCGACGCCGTTGAGGCGCACGGCACCGGCACGACTCTGGGTGACCCGATCGAGGCACAGGCGCTGCTGGCCACCTATGGCCAGGACCGCACGTCGCCTTTGTTGCTCGGCTCGATCAAGTCGAACATCGGCCACACGCAGGCCGCCGCGGGCGCTGCCGGTGTGATCAAGATGGTGATGGCGCTGCGGCACGGACTTCTGCCGCGCACGATCAACGTCACCACGCCCTCGTCGCACGTCGACTGGACCGCGGGCTCGATCTCGCTGCTCACGTCGAACACTCCGTGGCCGTCAGCAGACCGCGCGCGCAGGGCCGGCGTCTCATCGTTCGGCATCAGTGGCACGAACGCCCACGTCATTCTCGAGGCCGCGCCGTCGTCGTCGGCGTCCGGCTCGGGGATCCCCCCAATTTCCAGCGTACCGGGTGAAAGTGCTGGTCAGGGTGGCGCGACGGAATCTGTGGACAAGTCGGCGGCTGTGGACAACTCGGCTGTTGTCGATCTTGTCCGACCGGAATTGTCGGCCTCCGGTGAGACGATTGGAGTGGGGACCTCGCGTCCCCCCAAGGGGGCCCCGCTCGTTGTTTCGGCGAAGTCCTCCGCTTCGCTGCGCGCTCAGGTCGAGCGGATTCGGGCGGTTGAGGCCGATGCGTTCGATGTCGGGTTCTCGTTGTTGAAGCGGTCGCGGTTCGAGCACCGTGCGGTGTTGCTGGACGGTGCCGAGGTCGCGCAAGGGCAGGCGGCTCGGCGCAAGCTGGCGGTGCTGTTCTCCGGGCAGGGGTCGCAGCGGATCGGGATGGGCAAGGAGCTCTACGAGCGGTTCCCCGTGTTCCGGAAGGCGCTCGACGCGGTGCTGGAGCACGTTGATGTTCGTGACGTGATGTGGGGCGGGGACGAGGAGCAGCTCAACCAGACCGGGAACACGCAGCGGGCGTTGTTCGCGATCGAGGTGGCGCTGTTCCGGCTCGCGGAGGCGTTCGGGATCGAGCCGGACTTCGTCGGCGGGCATTCGGTCGGAGAGATCGCGGCCGCGCACGTCGCCGGGGTGTTGACGCTCGAGGACGCGGCGAAGCTCGTCAACGCGCGGGCTGCGCTCATGCAGGCGCTTCCCGCCGGCGGGGCCATGATCGCGGTCGAGGCCACCGAGCAAGAGGTGGAGTCGACGGATGTCGTGTCCATCGCGGCGATCAACGGACCGAGGGCGCTGGTGATCGCGGGCGAGGAGAAGGCGGTCCAACAGATCGCCGACGGGTTCGCGGAGCAGGGGCGCAAGACTAAGCGTTTGCCGGTCAGCCATGCGTTTCACTCGCCGTTGATGGAGCCGATGCTGGAGGACTTCCGCGCCGTCGTGACGGCGCTGGAGTTCGCCGCGCCCCGCATTCCGGTGGTGTCCAACGTGACCGGACGCATCGCGGGTACGGGACTGGCCGAGCCCGAGTACTGGGTGCGGCATGTGAGGGAAGCCGTGCGGTTCGCGGACGGCGTGGAGGCCCTTGAAGAAGCGGGCGTCAACGCGTTCCTGGAGATCGGGCCGGACGGGGTGCTGTCGGCGCTCGTCGACGGCGCGATTCCCGCGCTGCGCAAGGATCGCGACGAGACGACGGCCTGGCTCACCGCGCTCGCGAGGCTTCACGTCCAGGGCACGAACGTCGACTGGGCGGCAGCGTTCGAGGGTACGGGGGCGAAGCGCGTCGACATCCCGACCTACGCGTTCGACCACGACCACTACTGGCCAACGCCGATGGCGCAGGCAGCCGATGCGTCTGGACTTGGTCTTGGGCCCGCCGACCATCCGTTGCTGGGCGCCGCGATGACTGTGGCGCAAGAGGACGCGGTGGTGTTCACGAACCGGCTCGCGGTGGCGTTCCCGGAGACGGCGTTCGCGGAGATCGCGTTCCGGGCCGCGGACCAGGTCGGCTACGGCACCGTCGAAGAGCTCACGATCACCGCGCCGCTCACGCCCGGCGTGCTGCAGGTGTGGATCGGCGCGCCCGACAACGGAAAGCGTGCCCTCACCGTCTACACGCGACCGAACGATGAACAGCCGTTCACGCAGATCGCTCACGGTGTCCTTGCAGAGGGCGAATATCGGGCCGACTTCACGGTCAGCGAGTGGCCGCCGAAGGGTGCGACGGCGATCGGTGAGCAGATCTGGCAGGCAGGTGACGCGATCTACGCGGAGGTCACTCTGCCGGAGGGCACTTCGGACGCCCAGTTCTACGGCGTCCATCCGGCACTGCTCGACTGCGCCACCAGGGTCGCCGCGGAAACCCAGGTGCCGGTCCAATGGCAGAACGTCAGTCTCCACGCGGTCGGTGCTGACACGTTGCGAGTCAAGCTCAGCAACGGCGGGTTTGCCGCGGTCGACACCAACGGTGCTCCTGTTGTGTCAGCTGAGAACGTGGTGTTCGGGGCACCGCTCACCGCCCAGCAGCACCAGGACTCGCTTTTCCGCGTCGAATGGGTGCCCGCACCGGAAACCCAGCCGGCGCAGGACGTTCGCGAGGTTCAGTTCAGCGGCGACACCGTTGAGCAGGCGCATGAGCTCGCGGCCAAGGCACTGGAGCTGGTGCAGTCCGAGGAACGGCTGGCTTTCGTGACGAGCGGGCTGGCGAGTGCGACCGTCGAAGGCCTGGTTCGCACGGCGCAGTCGGAGAACCCTGGACGCTTCCTGCTCGTCGACACCGACGGCAGCGCCCCGCTGCCCACCGGATTGCTGGACGCGGGGGAGACCCAGGTCCGCGTCCGTGAGGGCCAGATCTATGTCGCTCGCCTCACCCGAGTCACCGATGTGGTCGAAACGGCGGAGTGGGATCCGGAAGGCACGGTCCTGATCACCGGCGGCACCGGCGGTCTCGGCGCGGAACTCGCCAGGCACCTCGTCGCCGAGCGCAACGTCAAGCGCCTGCTGTTGGTATCGAGGCGTGGTGGCGACGCACCAGATGCCGTCGCACTGCAGGCAGAACTGACCGCGCACGGAGCCGACGTCACGATAGCCGCCTGCGACACCGCGGACCTGAAGGCGGTCAAGAAGGTCGTCAAGGGCGTGAAGTTGACGGCGGTGATCCACACGGCCGGTGTGCTCGACGACGGAATCATCAGTTCGCTCACTCCGGAGCGGCTCAGCTCGGTCTTCAGGCCCAAGGTCGACGGCGCCTGGAACCTCCACGAGGCCACGAAGAAGCAGAAGCTCAAGGCGTTCGTGCTCTACTCGTCGGTGTCGGGCGTGCTCGGCAGCGCTGGTCAGGGCAACTACGCCGCAGCCAACGCGTTCCTCGACGCACTCGCGGAACATCGGCGTGCACAGGGACTCGTCGCCACCTCGCTGGCGTGGGGACCGTGGGCGCAAACCGGTGGCATGACAGCACATCTGCAGGACGATGCGATGGACCGCATCGGCCGCGCCGGCATGCCGCCACTCAGTGTCCGCCAGGGCATGCAACTGTTCGACGACGCCACGTCACGTGAGGACGCGGTGCTCGTCGCCGCTCGCATCACCACGGGCCGCGCCAACGGACCGGTCGCGGCGATCATGCGAGGCCTCGTCAAGGGTGGCAAGCGGGCGGCGGGCTCCGCCGAATCGTCTACTGTGGACTTCGCGGCCACGCTGAAGGCCTTGCCTGTGGAGGAACGCGGCAAGTACCTGGTCGACCTCGTGCGCGGCCACGCGGCAGGCGTCCTCGGACACGCCACGCCCGCCGCGATCGACAGCGACAAGCAGTTCCGCGACCTCGGGTTCGACTCGCTGACCGCGGTGGAGCTGCGCAACAGCCTCGCGTCCGCAACGGGTTTGAAGCTCCCGGCCGGCCTGGTCTTCGACTACCCGACACCGGACGAGCTGGCCGCCTACCTCGGCGGGGAGTTGCTCGGCGATGACGCCGGACCGTCTATCAGCGGTGAGCTCGACCGGCTGGAGGCCGCGCTGGCTGTCAGTTCGGCTGACGATCTCGCACGGGACGGCGTCGCCGCCCGGCTGCGCAACCTGCTCGCCCAGTACGGCAGCGGGAAGAGCGAAGAGGCCGTGAGCGACCGCATCAACTCGGCGAGCGTGGACGACGTGTTCGCCTTCATCGACAACGAACTCGGCCGACGCACCCAGAACTGAATTCAACCCGCGCTGACCCAGCCCCGCAGACGGAAGGTTTCCGGCGATGCCGAACGAAGAGAAGCTCGTTGAGTACCTGAAGTGGGTCACCGCTGATCTCGCCCAGACCCGTCAGCGTCTGGAGGAGGTCGAGTCCGGCAAGCACGAACCCGTCGCGATCGTCGGCATCGCCTGCCGCTTCCCCGGCGACGTCCGCTCCTCGGAAGACCTCTGGGAGCTCGTGTCGTCCGGAAAGGACGCCATCACGGGGTTCCCGACCGACCGCGGCTGGGACCTCGGGACGCTCGCGGGTGGCACCAGCGCGACGTTGCAGGGCGGGTTCCTCTACGACGCCGCCGACTTCGACCCCGGCTTCTTCGGCATCTCGCCGCGCGAAGCCCTCGCGATGGACCCGCAGCAACGACTCCTGTTGCAGACCACCTGGGAAGCCGTCGAACGCGCCGGCATCGACCCCACGTCGTTGCGCGGCTCCCGCACTGGTGTGTTTGTGGGGACCAACGGCCAGGACTACGGGCACGTCCTGATCGCTTCCCAGGAGGACGTCGAGGGCCACGCGGGTATGGGCACCGCGGCGAGCGTCATCTCGGGACGCATCTCCTACACGTTCGGCTTCGAAGGTCCCGCGGTCACCGTCGACACTGCGTGCTCTTCCTCTCTCGTCGCATTGCATCTGGCCGCCCAGGCGTTGCGGGGTGGTGAATGCTCGCTCGCGCTGGCCGGCGGCGTCACCGTCATGGCGACTTCCTCGAATTTCGCCGGATTCACCCGGCAGGGTGGCCTCGCGACCTCGGGCCGTTGCAAAGCGTTCTCGGACGACGCGGACGGCACCGGCTGGTCCGAGGGTATCGGCGTGCTGCTCGTCGAGAAGCTCTCCGACGCCCACCGCAACGGCCACCCGGTGCTCGCGGTCGTCGCGGGCAGCGCGATCAACCAGGACGGCGCCTCCAACGGCCTGTCCGCCCCGAACGGCCCGGCCCAGCGCGAGGTGATCAAGGCCGCGCTGGCCTCCGCCGGCTTGTCCGCGTCCGATGTGGACGCTGTCGAGGCCCACGGAACCGGCACCGTGCTCGGAGATCCGATCGAGGCCGAAGCCCTGCTCGCCACCTATGGCCAAGATCGCGCGACCCCGCTTCGGCTCGGCGCGATCAAGTCCAACATCGGCCACACCCAGGCCGCGGCCGGCGTCGCGGGCGTGATCAAAATCGTGGAGGCGTTGCGCCACGAGACCCTCCCGCCGACCCTCCACGTCACGGAGCCGTCGTCCCACGTCGACTGGTCCGCGGGCAGCGTCTCCCTGCTCACCGAGAGCACCCCGTGGCCTCGCAACGGCAAACCTCGCCGCGCCGGTATTTCCTCCTTTGGTGTGAGTGGCACCAACGCCCACGTCATCATCCAAGAGGCCCCTGACGCGCCTGAACGGTCCGCTCACACCTCGAGCACCCCAGAACTGTCAGACCCCTCTGAGACGATTGGAGTGGGGACCTCGGTCTCCCCCGGAGGGGCCCCAGCCGGGATCGATACAGCCGAGGTCAACGCAGGCGGGGGCGACACGGCCAGGGGCGACACGGCCGGGAGTGGTGCGGCCGGGAGTGGTGCAGCCGGGAGTGGTGCGGCCGGGAACGGTGCGGCGGGATCGAGCCAAGACCTTGCGGGGCGGCACCCGTTCGTCGTGTCGGCGAAGTCGGCCACGGCGTTGAAGGCGCGGATCGCACAGGTCATCCAGATCGAGGGCGATGTCAAGGACGTCGCGTACTCGTTGCTGACGACGAGGCCTACGACGTTCGATCACCGTGCGGTCGTGTTGGACGGCGACGTGATCGCTACCGGGACTGTGCAGCGCAAGCCTGTCGCCGCGCTGTTCTCCGGGCAGGGGGCTCAGCGCGTTGGCATGGGCAAGGAGTTGTACGAGGCGTTTCCGCGGGTCCGGGAAGCTCTCGACGAAGCGCTGAGGCACTTGCCGAGCGACCTGAAGCAGGTCATGTGGGAGGACGAGGCCAGGCTCGACCAGACCGGCTACACGCAGCCCGCGTTGTTCGCGTTCGAGGTCGCGCTGTACCGGCTGCTGGAGAGCTACGGCTTCAAGGCCGACAAGGTCGCCGGGCACTCGATCGGTGAGATCGCCGCCGCGCACGTCGCCGGGGTGCTCAGCCTGGAGGACGCCGCCAAGCTCGTCACCGAACGCGCGAAGCGAATGCAGGCGCTGCCGGAAGGCGGCGTGATGATCGCGATCCAGGCCACCGAGGACGAGGTTAC
>JAVXWK010000181.1:0-12791 GCA_032230575.1 Pseudonocardiales bacterium
TCTACCTCAAGGACGAGTCGACGCACCCCACAGGCTCGTTGAAGCACCGGCTGGCGCGGTCGCTCTTCCTCTACGCGATCTGCAACGGGTGGATCACCGGCGGGACGCCCGTGATCGAGGCGTCGTCCGGGTCGACGGCGGTCTCCGAGGCTTACTTCGCGCGGCTGCTGGGGCTGCCGTTCATCGCGGTGATGCCCCGCTCGACCTCGGCCGAGAAGGTCGTGCTGATCGAGCGGCAGGGCGGCAGGTGCCACTTCGTCGACGAGCCGTCGGCGATCTACGACGAGTCGCGGCGGCTGGCGTCCGAGCTGGACGGCCACTTCATGGACCAGTTCACGCACGCCGAGCGCGCGACGGACTGGCGTGGCAACAACAACATCGCCGAGTCGATCTTCGACCAGATGAAGCTCGAACCCTCGCCGGAGCCGGACTGGATCGTCGTCGGGGCGGGCACGGGCGGTACGTCGGCCACGATCGGCCGGTACATCCACTATCAGAAGCTGGGTACGCGCCTGGCCGTCGTCGATCCCGAGTTCTCGGTGTTCTTCGACGCGTGGCGGGACAGCGCGCCGGAGCTGGTCGGCACGCGCGGCTCGCGGATCGAGGGGATCGGCCGGCCGCGGGTGGAGCCGTCGTTCATCGGTCAGGTGATCGACCGCATGATCAAGGTGCCTGACGCGGCGTCCGTGGCGACCGCCAGGTACGTGGAGGACATGCTCGGGCGGCGCGTGGGCGGCTCGACCGGAACAAATCTCTGGGGTGCGTTCCAGATCGTCGCCGAGATGCGGCAGTCTCGCACGCGCGGGAGCGTGGTGACTTTGTTGTGCGACGGTGGCGAGCGTTACGCGAACACCTACTACGACGACTCATGGGTATCCGCACAGGACATGGACCTCGACCCGTGTCTTGAACGCCTGAACAACTTCCACCGCACGGGGAACTGGTGACGGGAGTCCTGCGTCACAGCGTGACCTGAGCACTTGAGTCCGCAGGGGGACCCCGTGTCGTCGCTATCCGCTGACGCAGCCGAGCTGCGCGCATACGCCGAATATCTGCGCACAGAAGCGCAGGAGTTCGAGACGATCCGCAAGTACGTCCACGCCACGGCGTGCGACAAGGCGGGCTTCACCGGCCTGCTGACGTTGCTGCAGCCGGGCGTCGACATCGTGCGCGCGTTGTTCGACGAGACGCTCGACTTCGGCAAGTCCAAGCTGGAGGGCTCGGCGTCGGCGATGGACTCGACCGCTGAGGCTTACGACGCCGTCGAGCGGGCCCAGCTCGCGATCTTCAACAGGATCCTCACGTGACCGCCACGTCCTACCAGGACCCGCGGCCGGTCGCCGCGTCCCTGAAGCAGCCCGAGATCGACAAGGCCTCCCTGAACGACGTCCTCGCCGAGCAGGGCTGGGGCGTGCAGGCAGTCAACTGGGTCTTCGAGGCCGTCACCGGCGAGTCGCTGGTCGCCACGATCATCACGCCGATCACCGGTGACTGGACGAAGATCCGGGCCGACGGCGACGCGTGGCGCATGGTCGGCAACGCGATGAACGACGTCTCGTACAACCTGACCGACGCGGTCGGCAAGGTGCGCTCGCACTGGGACGGCGACGCTGCTCGCGCCCACGAGAAGTACATCGCTCTGGGCTGGAAGGCCGCGCTGTTCGCGGAGATGGGCGTCGCGCAGCTCATCGCGAAGGGCTTCGACACCGTCGCCTCGGGGGCCGAGGCTCTGGGCAAGCAGGCCGCGCGGCTGCTGGACTACCTGGTCAACAAGCTGCTCGAGGCCGCCGCCACCGTCTGGATCCCGCTGGCCGGTTGGATCAAGGCCGCCGAGATGGTCTGGAACGCCTACCAGATCTACCGCCGTGTCATGGACATCATCGACACGGTCCAGAAGCTCATCGCCGACGTGAAGTCGCTCTTCGACGCCGTCGGCCGCGTGTTCTCGGCGATCGGCAAGCTGAAGGACGCCGACTCCCTGGCCGAGGCCATGAACGCCACCCAGGAGGTGGCGGAGGCGGGCCGCGACGTCCGCAACTCGATCAAGGACATCCGCGACGACATGACGTCGATCAAGGACTCGGCCACCGAGATCGCGGACCGGGGCCACGACATCGGCTCGAAGGTGCGCGAGGTCACCGCGCCGCCAGGCTCTGACGGCACCAAGCCAGCGGCCGTGACGTCCGTGGCTCCAGGTGGTGCCCCGGTCTCGGCGCCGCCGACCGTGCACGGCGGTGCGGACGCGCCGGCCACGCACGCGGCAACGGCGGGCGCCTCGGTGTCCGCGCCGCCCACGCTGGGCTCGGGTGGCGCGGGCTCTGGCGGTTCTGGTGGCATGCCCACGGGTGGCGGTTCTGGTGGTGTGCCCACCGGTGGCGGCTCAGGTGGCGTTCCGACTGGTGGCGGCTCGGGTGGCGTTCCGACCGGTGGCCACGCCGGCTCAGGAGGCGCGCCGACGGGCAGCCACGGTGGTCCAGCCGCCCCACCGCGCCTCGACACGACCCACGCGGCCGGTGCCGCCCCCGCGGCCGCCCCGCCGTCGCACCAGCAGACCCCTGTAGGCGGCGCCATGCCCATGGGCGCACCCCCGATGTCAGGCGGCGGCGGTGGCGACTCGTCCCGCAGCTCGGGTTCTCGCCCAGGCTCCTCCGCGGGCTCGGCCTGGCCCACCACTCCTTCCGGCGCCCCGTCCGGCCAGCCCAAGCCGGCCGGTGGCCTCCCGACGCCTCCCGGCCACGGCTCGGGTCTCCCGACGGCGCCCGGCCAGGCGAACTCCGGCACCCCGGCCGCTCCCGGCTCGCGCCCAGGCGGCACGGGTTCCGCGGGTTCGGCGGGTTCGCACCCGACGCCAGTTTCGGCGGGTACGCACCCGACCTCCGGCAACGGCCTGCCCACGGCCCCGAACTCGGGCACCCACCAGCCCGGCACAGGCGGCACTCACCCGACGCCGGGCGGTTCCGGCGGCCTGCCGAGCCACCCGACTGCGAGCAGCGGCACGGCAACGGCCCCAGCCCCGTCAGGCACCGGCAACGGCCACCCCACCCCGAACTCCGGCGGCGGCCTGCCCTCGCCTCCCGGCCACGCGACGCCGAGCTCTGGTGGCGGCCTGCCTTCGCCCCCGAGCTCAGGTGGTGGTCTTCCTTCCCCGCCCGGACACGACAGCCCGAGCAGCGGCGGCGGTTTGCCGTCCCCGCCCGGACACCCGTCTCCCAGCACGGGCGGCGGCCTCCCGTCGCCTCCTGGGCACCCGTCGCCGAGTTCGGGTGGCGGCTTGCCGTCGCCTCCTGGACACGACAGCAGCGGTGGCGGTCAGACCTCGGCTCCGGGACACCAGAGCCCCACCACGGGCACGGACCACCCCACGCCCAACGGCTCGGGTGGCACGACGCCGCACGACCAGTCGGGTCCGCGTCCACACGACACCACGCCCAGCGGGTCGACGGACACCAAGCCCCACGACGCGCCGGACACCACCAAGCCCCACGACGCGGACGGCCGACCCCACGACACGGACGGCAAGCCGCACGACACCGACGGCAAGCCGCACGACGGCCAGGACAAGCCTCACGACGCTGACGGCAAGCCCCACGACGACACCAAGCCGCACGACGACAAGGCCCACGACACCGACACCAGCGACGCCGACGGTGCCAAGGCCCACGACGACCACCACCCGGACGCCGACCCCAAGCACGACCACGACGCCGACCCCAAGCACGAAACCGACGCGTCCAACGGCCACGGCAGCAACGACGGCCACGA
The DNA here is from genome assembly GCA_032230575.1 of Pseudonocardiales bacterium. Classification (GTDB taxonomy): domain Bacteria; phylum Actinomycetota; class Actinomycetes; order Mycobacteriales; family Pseudonocardiaceae; genus Lentzea. The sequence continues at coordinate 3,763 of JAVXWK010000181.1, forward strand.
CGGGACCGGCAACGGCGACGGAAGTGGTGGCGACGACACCCCGCGGTCGCCGAAAGGGCACGACCTCACGCCCGCCTTCGACCACGAGGCCATGGCGGCGTCCGGTGACGGGTACAAGCACCAGCTCGAGCAGATCTACTCGGACCCGGCGGACCGCGAGCGCTACATCGAGCTCAGCAAGAAGCTGTCCGTTGACCTGACGCCCGCGGAGGCGCAGGAGGTGGCCAGCACCCGCAACCAGATCAAGGCCGAGTCCGGGGACCTCGTCACCAAGGTGCTGCACCCGAACGCGGTCGACGGGTACCTGAAGCACCACGACGATCCCCTGTCCCAGGACGCGCAACGGCAGAACACGGTGGCCGGCAGCATTGCCAGGGCCGAGGACGTGCACGACATCAACAGCCCGATGGGGTTGCGCGAAGGTCTGGCGCTGGACGACAAGGGCGAGGGCTGGACGCCGATCAAGGACAAGGCCGAGTCCGCGATGCAGCTGCGCTATCACATGACCGACGAACAGGCCGGGAAGGCGACCACCCCCTACGGTGGCCCGCAGAAGATGGACCGCGACTTCGGCGAGGAGGCCGAAGGCAGGCCGGGCCAGGAGCGCCGGTACTACCAGGAGCCGGGTGAGAAGGAGCGCTGGGACCAAGCCGCCAAGACGATGGCGGACGCGGGTGGCGCTACCGAGGTGAAGCGCGGCAGCGACCCGTTCACGGGAACCGGGTCGACCGGCGGCGGTGTGCCGGAGTGGGTAGCGAAGCCCGCGGCTCTGCCGGACCGGGCGGAGATCTGGGAGGTCAAGGACGGCCAGGAGCGCCTGCACGCCGTGTATGAGCGAGGCCGCGGTTGGTACCAGCTCGGGGAGAGCGAGGCGTCGTGGTCCAGCACACCCGTGAAGTAGTCGAGTACCAGAACGAAACCTACTTCGCCGGCGTCGAGTCGCAGGGCACGATCGAGATCGTCAAGATCCCCGGCGAGACGTACGCGACGGACGAGGGTTTCGCGCACTACGAGGACCTGCGCGTCAAGCGGGTGCCGATCGCCGAGATCGACGCCTGGTACCGCGACGAGTTCACGGGGAAGTGGCGTGGCCAGCCGTTCGTCCTGTACCCGAACCGGGACGGCACGATGGGCGCGGACTACGTCGGGCCGTCGCAGCTCTGGGCGGAGGAGAACGGCCTCGAGGGCGACCAGTACAACGGCTACCGCAAGACTTTCAACCCGGACGAGCTCGAGGACCTGCGGGTCAACCGCATCGACCACCTGGCGCGGTGGAAGGAGAAGAACCCGGGATGAGCACCCCACAGGCCGTGCAGAAGGCGGCCGGCATCGGGCCGGAGACGATCCTGCAGAAGATCGTGCACCCCGCGGTGGCGCAGCTCCACCTCGGCAACGTCGTGGTGCCCGGCCGGTTCGAGCCGCACCGCACCGCGGGGTTCGTGACGCGCGGTCAGGACTTCCCGCAGGGCACCGCCGACCAGTTCGCGGAGACGTTCGGCGTCGACAAGGTCGAGGGCTGGCCGAAGGGCAGCCAGTACGTGCTGCGGTTCCTGGCCCACACCACGCAGATCTTCGACACCAGCTTCGGCGGTCCCACGCTCGAAGGTGCGCAGAAGATGGGCACCACCCGCGTCTACCCCGTGCCGTTCACCGGCACCGGCTACACGCCCAGCGAGCAGCCGATCCCCGAGTACGTCATGGAGCTCACCGAGCTGCCCGCGGGCACCGAGCTCTGGCGGTTCGAGCCCAACGGTGACGGCAAGGCGGTCGGCAAGTACATCAACCGCCAGATCGGCTGGTACCCGATCGGCGACGTCGCCTTCGGTCCCGGAAGGTACTGGCAGGCACCGGTTCCGCTGCGTCCGACGGTCCGCCGTGGACTGGTCGCGACCTTCCGCGGTCAGGGCTTCGACGTCGACTTCGGCCCGCGGCCCGGCATCCTGACGCTGCACCCGCTCGTCGGTCAGCCCGCACCGCCGGACTTCACCGAGGGTGTGCTGGAGATCCCCGACGCCGCGGTGGAGGAGCTCGCCTACCTGCGCAAGCTCTGCACCTTCAGGAACGCGGAGTTCGAGATCATCGGCATCCAGGGCGACCAGGCCGTCCTGCACTACCTCGGCGAGAACTTCGAGGTGGCGCACCAGCTCGGACTGACCGAAGTGGACTTCCGGCAGTGGCGAGCGGTCGCCGGACGCGCCGAGCTGAGCGACGTCCGCGACGAGGTCCGGCCCATCCGCCGTGGTCTTTTCAGGAGCGAGAACTGATGACGACCCCCAACGACAGCTGGAAGTCGCCCGAGCTGCGCGCAGCCGAGGCCCAGGTCGACGCGCGCTTCAAGGAGGCGCAGGACCTCGCGGCCAGGCTCAAGGACACGCCGCTGCCGCCTGTTCCGCCGGTCGACTTCAAGGCGATCGCCCAGCAGGTCGAGCGCGCGGCGCAGGAGAAGGACGCGCCGCCGCAGCTGAAAGCGTTGAAGCGCAAGGTGGACGCGGGCGAGTTCAGCTGGGAGGACGTCGTCTCCGGCAAGGCCGCCCAGGATCCCGACGTGCAGGCCATGCAGCAGGAGAACGTCAAGAAGATGAAGCAGGCGTTCCAGATGCTGCAGGAGGGCATGTCGGTGGACGACATCATGAACGCGCAGGGCCCGCGCAGAGGCAGGGGTGACGACGGCGACGAGAACGACCCCGACATCTTCGCGGAGGACAAGTGGTGATGACGGCCTGGCGGACACCGGACATCGCCGCGGCGGAGGACTTCCTGACGGGGACGGTCGCCGACGTGGACCGTGCCATGCGGTCCGCGCAGCAGGGACTGAAAACCAAAGAACCGTCCACTGAGGACATTCGCAGGGTGATGCAGTTCGCCAAGTCGGGCGACGCGTCACCGGCGATGCGACAGCTGGCCGACCGCATCGCCCGGGGTGCCGGGCTCAGCTGGCGTCAGGTCCTCACCGGCGAGGCGGGCCACGATCCCCTTGTGCGCGAAGCACTCGAGGCCGACCGGGCCGCGCTCGACGCGCTGATCAAGGGCGAGACTGCTCTTCCTCCGCCGCCGCGCAAGCCCTCGCGAGGAGACGACGACGAGCCGACCCAGTTCACCGAAGACGCCTGGTAAGGCGATCAGTCGAGGAACAACCCGGCGCTGACCAGCACGGCCCAGGCGAGCATCGCGATCCCGGTGAACTGCAGCACCGGGATCAGGTCGCGGCCACCACGCCCGGCCGCCACGCGGCGCACCGCGGGCAGCAGGATCGGCGCCGCGAGGAACCCGAGCAACGCGTAAGGCACCCGCACGGTCATCCCGAGCGCGATCAGGAACGGCACCGCCACCAGCGCGAGGTAGAGCCTGCGGGTGTCCTTGTCGCCCAGCACCACGGCCAGGGTTCGCTTGCCCGACACCGCATCCGTCGGGATGTCACGCAGGTTGTTCGCCACCAGCACGGCCGCCGAGATCGACCCCATCGCGATCGACGACCCGATGCCGATGCCCGTGACCTCGCCGCTCTGCACGTACAGCGTGCCCAGCACCGCGGCCGGTCCGAAGAACAGGAACACCGCGATCTCGCCGAGCCCCGCGTAGCCGTACGGGCGCTTACCGCCGGTGTAGAACCACGCTCCGGCAATGCACACAGCGCCGAACGCGATCATCCACCAGTGCCCGGACAGGGCCACCAAAGCGATTCCGGCGAGCGCGCCGACACCCAGCGAGATGAACGCCGCCAGTCGGACCTTGGCCGGCTCGGCGGCACCGGAACCGGTGAGGCGGAACGGTCCCACCCGGTCGTCGTCCGTGCCGCGGATGCCGTCGGAGTAGTCGTTGGCGTAGTTCACGCCGATCTGCAGCGCGATCGAGACCACCAGCGCCAGCACTGTGTACAGCGCGTTGAACTCGTCGATGTGGTGCGCCGCCGCCGCTCCCACGATCACGGGCGCGATCGAGTTCGGCAGGGTGCGCGGGCGGGTCCCCTGGATCCACTGGACGACTGAGGCCATGCCTCCATCCTCCGCTATGGCTACTGAGGACCCGCCAACGGGCCTATCAGCAGCTAGTCGCGCCGGAGACGCCCGCCACGTACGCCTTGGCGACGTGCTTGCCGGACGCGATGCGGTACCAGATGTTCGACGTGCCCTGCGTGCCGGTCACGGACTCGCCGGTCAGCTGGCAGGTGACCCGCACCTGGGCGTGGTTCGCGGCCAGACCCACCTGCGCCGTCGAGGAGTTCGCGCCGCTGCGGACGTTCACCGTGCCGTTCGCCGCGGCCGTGTGGACCGTCCCGACAGGACCGGAGCCGGTCCACAGGTACGTCACGGTCACCCACGAGTTCGTGGTCAGCTTGAGGCCGTCCCAGAAGACGCCGTCGGCCAGGTCGATGCCGGCCGGGTTCGCGACCTCACGGCCGTACTGGTCCTTGCCGCCGTTGTAGTTGTCCTCGTACGCGGCCTGCGCCTCTGGCTTGCCCTGCGGCAGGTTCTTCCACATCTCGCGCGTGGCGGACGGGTTCCAGTAGTCGTCCTTGGTGTTCCACGGGCCGACGTCCCACACCGGAGCCCACTCGCAACGTCCGTTCGACGCGCACACCTGCACGCTGTAGCTGCCGGAGTTGTTGGGCGCCAAGCCACGGCGCGACGGGAGCGCGACGAAGTGGTCGCGCGAACGGATCGTGTGGCCGTTGGCCGTGTTGCCGCCGACGAGACCCTCACGCGTGGCGTAGACGCGGTACGCACGTCCAGCAGCGGCGATGGAAACGTCTTCCGAAGCAGCAGGCGCCTGCGAAGCCGTCAGTTTCACGCGCTCCGCCTTGCCACTGCTCAGAACCACGCGCGTCTGGATGGTGTTCGTGGTCACCGGCAACGTCGCCGGCGCCTCCAACCACTCGGTCCACTGGCCGTCAGGGCGCAGACCGCGCACGTCGACGACACCATCGCCGGTCACCGCCGCCGTGACCGTGTTGGCGGGCTGCGCGAGTCTGTGCGGTTCCAGCTCGATCAGGCCCATCCGCGGGGAACCGCCCCACGACACGAGCTTGTAGTTGAGGTCGGCGGACCACTCGTTTCCTGCTGCCTGGGCAGGGGACGCCAGTCCGACGACCATGCAGGCGCCGACGACCAGCGGTAACAGGTAGCGCATGAGAAACCCCCATCGCTAGCGCACGCGGCTGGGTCCGCGCGCTTCGCGGGGGAGAGTTGTCCTCAGCGGTAAAGGTTCACCTAAAGGTGTCGAGAACCCCTGTTCTGTCGACTTTGCCCGGTCCGCGCAACGGCAGCTCGGACACGAACCGCACGAGCTTCGGCACGGCAGCACGGCCCACGCCGTCGACGACAGCGGCCTTCAGGGCATCTAGCGAAGGCTCGTCACCGCGCACCACCACAGCCGCCGCGACGACCATGCCCCACTCGTCGTCCGGTACCCCGACGACGCACGCCTCCAGCACGCCCTCAACGGTCGCCAGAGCCCGCTCGACCAGGATCGGCGGCACCTTCTCGCCGCCCGTGACGATCACATCATCCGCGCGGCCCAGCACCTCCAGCCGCCCGTCGCGCAGCCGTCCGAGATCGCCGGTGCGAAACCACTCGCCGAACGGGTCCGCGCTGCCCCGATATCCCAGCGCCAGCACGGGTCCGCTGATCTCGATCAGGTCGTCCGTGCGCACGGAGACGTCCCGCAGCGGCTGACCGTCGTACACACACCCACCGGCCGTCTCGCTCATGCCGTACGTGGTGACGACCTGCACGCCGAGCGCGCGCGCCTGCTGCAACAGCTTCGGTGGCGTGGCTGCCCCGCCGATCAGCACGCCGTCGAACTGCCGCAGCGCCTCGAGCCCCGGTCCCTCGGTCACGACCAGCCGGGACAGCTGCGTCGGCACCAGCGCGGTGTAGTGGCGTCCCGGCTGGGCCAGTACGGGCCGGGCGGCCTGCGCGAAACCCATGGCGCGGAAGCCCTTCGACATGTCCAGCACGCCGGGTGTGGTGCCCGCGACGATGGACCGCACGAGCACCTGAACCCCGGCGATGTGGCTGGTGGGCAACGCCAGCAGCCACGTTCCTGGCCCGCCGAGCCGCTCGTGCGTCGCCTCGGCCGACGTCGTGAGCGCCAGCGCGTCGAGCAGCACCGTCTTCGGCTCGCCCGTGGACCCGGAGGTGGGCACGCCGAGCACGGCCCGCTTCTCCCAGCCGTCGAGCGGGCCGTCCACCAGCGGCTCGCCACCGTCGAGCGCCGCACGCAGTTCGTCGAGCATGTCGTGGCCGATCAGAAGTAGTACGGGTAGTTCGACCAGTCGGGGTCGCGCTTCTCCAGGAACGCGTCACGGCCCTCGACGGCCTCGTCGGTCATGTACGCGAGCCGGGTCGTCTCGCCGGCGAAGATCTGCTGTCCCACCAGACCGTCATCGATCAGGTTGAACGCGTACTTGAGCATCCGCTGGGCAGTGGGCGACTTGCCGTTGATCTCGCGGGCCCACTCCAGCGCCGTGGTCTCCAGCTCGGCGTGCGGCACGACGGCGTTGACCGCGCCCATCTTGTGCATCTCCTCGGCGGAGTACGTGCGGCCGAGGAAGAAGATCTCGCGGGCGAACTTCTGCCCGACCTGCCGCGCCAGGTACGCCGAGCCGTAGCCGCCGTCGAACGAGCCGACGTCGGAGTCGGTCTGCTTGAACTTGGCGTGCTCCTCGCTCGCGAGCGTGAGGTCGCACACCACGTGCAGGCTGTGGCCACCGCCCGCGGCCCAGCCGGGCACGACCGCGATGACGACCTTGGGCATGAACCTGATCAGTCGCTGGCACTCCAGGATGTGCAGCCGCCCCGCCCGCGCCGGGTCCACCGTGTCGGCCGTCTCACCGGAGGCGTACTGGTACCCACTGCGTCCGCGAATCCGCTGGTCACCGCCACTGCAGAACGCCCAGACGCCGTCCTTCGGCGCCGGCCCGTTGCCGGTCAGCAGCACGCAGCCCACGTCGGACGACATCCGCGCGTGGTCGAGCGCCCGGTACAGCTCGTCCACGGTGTGCGGCCGGAACGCGTTGCGCACCTCGGGGCGGTTGAACGCGATGCGGACCGTGCCCTGGTCGAGCGCGCGGTGGTAAGTGATGTCGGTGAAGTCGAAGCCCTCAATCGGCTTCCACAGCGACGGGTCGAAGAGCTCCTGATCTGCCACGCGAGAGACTTTAGGCGCCCGGTGCTGAGAGGCGCTCCCGGATGCTCGACGACGTGAGCAGCATCGCGACGACTCCGATGGTGGGCAGGAACGACGAGAACACGTTGGACCCGGCCGGTACGTGCACGTGCCACTGCGACATGACCACTCACGTGATCGCGAGCTTCAGGAGAAGGCAGATCGACCAGCTGCCGAGGCGTCAACTCCCCGTTCAGGAGAGCTCCGCCGATCATGGCCATGCCGCCGGCGACGGCGAGCACACCCGCGAGCACGAGCCAGATGTCCAACTCCAGCTCTTCTGGCCGGGCCGGCGCGTGGTGGACGTCCTTGGAGTTGTGCACGGTGTGGTTGAGGTCACCGTGCACGTGGCCTATCTGCCACGCGTTTCCTGAGACCTGACCGCTGACCTCGTTGCGCGGTTCAGGCACTTCGGTCATTCCCCCACCCCCTGGTTCTCAGCAGCGTAGCGACGGCCACTGAGACAATCGACGGATGAACGGGTCAACTGCGCACGCGAGGGTGATCGTCGACGAACTGGTGCGCAACGGCGTCCGCCACGTCGTTCTGTGCCCCGGTTCGCGCAACGCCCCGCTGTCGTTCGCGCTGCACCAGGCCGAGCAAAAAGGCCTGCTCACGGTGCACGTGCGGATCGACGAGCGCAGCGGAGGATTCCTCGCGCTGGGCCTCGCGAAGACGGGTGAGCCCGCCGTCGTGACCTGCACCAGCGGCACGGCGGTCGCGAACCTGCACCCGGCCGTCGTCGAAGCGCAGCTGACGAATGTTCCGTTGATCGCGCTGACCGCCGACCGGCCCGTCGATCTGTACCGCACCGGCGCGAGCCAGACGATCAACCAGCACGACGTCCTCGGCATCCCGACGCTGCACATGCCGGAGGGCGCCGACGAGCCCACCACGCGCTCGTTGGTCTGCCGCGCGATCGCGACTCCCGGCCCTGTGCACGTCAACGTGCCTTTCCGGCCGCCGTTGACCCCGGGCGACGACGCGTGGCCGTCGTCCGAGCGGACTCCGTGGACCGCGACGGACCGCACGTTCACGGTCGACACCAGGCCGTCGGAGCTCCCGGCCCGCACGCTGGTGCTGCTCGGCGACGACCGCCCGGAGCGCTTGCTCGCCGCGTCCCGGCTCGGCTGGCCGGTGATCGCCGAGCCGACCGCTCCCGGTGGCCTGCGGCACGGCTCGTTGCTGCTCAACGCGGGCTTGCCGGAGCACCTGCGGCCGGACGCGGTGCTCGTCGTGGGGCGGGTGACGTTGTCGCGCGGCCAGCAGGCGGTGCTGAAGCAGACCGCGATCGTGCACGCCGTCGGTGACCAGGCGCAGTGGCCGGACACGCAGTTCACCGCCACGCGTGCCTCGACCTGGCTGCCTGAGCCGGCGGAACACGACGGGGAATGGCTGCCGGCGTGGCAGAGCGCGGCGAAGAGCGTCAGCGAGGCCGTCGACGACCTGCTGGACGCCGAACCGTGGCCGACCGGTCTGCACGTCGCGCGTGACCTCACACAGGCGGTGCCTTCGGGTGCGTTGGTGTTCGTCGGATCGTCCAACCCGATCCGCGACGTGGATTACGCCGGCGAGCGCCGTTCGGACATCGTGATCCACGCGAACCGTGGTGCCGCGGGCATCGATGGCAGCGTGTCGACGGCCATCGGGCTCGCTGTCGTTCACGACGGCCCGGCATACGCGCTGATGGGCGACCTGACGTTCCTGCACGACAGCAACGGCCTGCTCGCCGACCACCGGCCGGACCTCACGATCGTCGTCCTCAACGACGACGGCGGCGGGATCTTCTCATTGCTGGAACAAGGAGCTCCCGAGCACGACCGAAGTTTCGAAAGGATATTCGGCACCCCGCACGGGACGGA
>JAVXWK010000685.1:0-2805 GCA_032230575.1 Pseudonocardiales bacterium
CAGGCCGGAGCCGACCAGGTACACGCCCAGCGTCAGCATGAACAGTTTGCGGCGGCCCAAGCGGTCGGAGAGATGGCCGAAGTACAGTGCGCCGACGACCTCGCCGACCAGGTAGACGGTGGCGAGCAGGCCGACGGCGGTCGACGACAGGTGCAGCGTCTCCGGTTTGGTGAGCGTGTCGGCGATCGCGCTGGCGACTGTGATCTCGAGACCGTCCAGAATCCAAGCCACGCCCAGAGCGATGACCATGCGGGTGTGGAAAGGTGACCACGGCAGTCTGTCGATGCGCGCCGGAATCAGCGTGCGTACCCCAGTGTCCATTTCTCAGCCCCTCGCCGCGATGAGCGCCTGCGGTGCGCTCTGCTTGATCCGCGTCTTCAACCATGCGAGCTGGCGTGCGGTGTCCTGTTCACACGCGCTCACGACGTCGAGAAGTTCCTTGTCGCGCAAGCCTTGTGCGGCTTGGCCGACGACGGTCCAGGTGATGTCCGTGAACGAAGCCAGCGCGTAGAGGTCCTGCAGGTCGCGCAGAAGGCCGACACCACCGCTGCGAGTCTGCGAGAACTCGGCCGCGTGCAGGCGTTCCGGCTCCGACTCGCGGTGCTCGCCGTACCTTTCGACGATCGGGCCGAGCTTCTCGACCTGGGCGTCGATGCGTTTCGCCAGCACCTGACAGGTGATCTCCACGTCCGGCTCGTCGCCGTGACCCTTGGCGACCTCGCGGAACGCGTCGGCGAGCGTCCGCAGTGAGGTGTGCAGTAAGCCCAGGTAGGTCGCGAGATGCATCAGACCCTCCTGATCCGCACAGCGCTGATCTTGAACAGCGGCTGCTTCGACACCGGGTCCCACTCGGTCCGGGTCAGCTCGTTGGCCGCCTGGAAGCCGTAGTGGAACGGGAGGAAGACCACACCGTCGCGGCACCGTCCAATCCGGACCGGCACCTCGACGAATCCGCGCTCGGACTCGACCCGCACCACGTCTCCGTCGTCCACACCCAGCGTGGCGGCATCGGCAGCCGAGACCTCGACCCACGGATCGGGCGCGGCTTTCTGCAGTTCGGGTGCGCGACGAGTCTTGGTGCGGGTGTGGAAGTGGTAGACCGAGCGACCGGTCGTGCAGATGAACGGGTAGTCGTCGCTCGGCTGCTCCGGCGCCGGCGTGTACTCGGCGGCCTTGAGGAACGCGCGCCCGTCAGCTCGCCGGGCCTTGTAGTCGGTCGGCGTGGTCGAGGCACCGGTCAGCAGATCGTGACCGTAGTCCTCGCAATAGGAGGCAGCGGTCGGGAAGACACCGTCGGCGTAGAGCCGTTCCTTGCCACCCCAGGGAATTCCGCTGCCACCGCGCAGCCGCTCGTAGGAAAGCTCGGTGTAGTCGCAAGGACGGCCACGGCTGCACTCACGCCACGCGTCGAACGCACCCTCCGGGTTCTTCCACGTGATCAGCGGATCGCCGTCGCGGTCGCGGAAACCCATGCGGGAGGCGTAGTCCAGGAAGATGTCGAGATCGCTGCGCGCCTCACCGGGCGGTTCGACGGCCTGCTCGGACAGGTGCACGACCCGCGAGAGGTTGGTGAACGTGCCCTGCTTCTCGCCCCACAACGCGGCGGGCAGCACCACGTCGGCCAGCTCGGTCGTCTCGGTGCGGAACGCGTCCTGCGTGATCACGAACAGGTCTTCCCGGCGCAGGATGCCGCGGATGCGGGAGAGCTCAGGGAGAGACACCGCGGGGTTGGTCGCGGAGATCCACAGGAACTTGATCGAGCCCTGCTCGGCGTAGCGCCAGATCTGCATCGCGTGCGTCGGCGGCGCCCAGTGCGGGATGGTCAGCGGGTCGACGTTCCACAGCCGCGCGAGCTCCTGGACGTGCTCGGGGTTGTCCCAGTTGCGGAAACCGGGCAGATCGCCGTCCGCACCGGCCTCGCGGGTGTTCTGCGCGGTCGGCTGGCCGTTCATCTGCAGCACGCCGCTGCCCGGCTTGCCGATCAGGCCGCGCAGCAGGTGCAGGTTGTTGACCTGGCACGACGCCGCAGTCGCCTGGTGCGACTGGTAGAAGCCCTGCAGCACGGTCGACAGCACGCGTTCGGACGTGCCGAAGATCTCGGCGGCGCGCAGCAGTTCGACGGGGGAGATGCGGCAGATGGAGGCGACGTGCTCCGGCGTGTACGGCTCGACGGTCGCCTTCAGCTCCTCGAAACCCGAGGTGTGCCGGGAGATGTACTCGTGGTCGAGCCAGTCGTGCTCGATGAGCGCGCGCAACAGGCCGTTCAGCAACGCCTGGTTGGTGCCGGGCAACGGCGCGAGGTGCACGTCCGCGGCTTCGGCGGTCGGTGTGCGGCGCGGATCGACGACGACCAGCCGAGGCCGATCTGGTCCGGCGAGACGGTCGAGCACGCGCGCCCACATCACGGTCTGCGTGGCGGCCATGTTGTGTCCGAACAGGAACAGCGTGTCGCACAGGTCGATGTCGGCGTGGCAGGCGGGCTGGCCGTCCGAGCCGAACGACTCCTTGAGCGCGGCCCCGGCCGTTGCGGTGCACAGGCGGGTGTTGCCGTCCATGTGCGGCGTGCCGATCCCGGCTTTGCCTATCACGCCGAGCGTGTAGTACTCCTCGAGGAACAGCTGCCCGCTCGTGTAGAAGCCGTGCGACAACGGACCGACCTCGGCGAGGAGATCCTGGGAGCGCCGCACTATCGCGTCCATCGCGGTGTCCCAGTCGGTTTCGACCAGTTCGCCGTCGCGGCGGATCAACGGTTTCGTGAGGCGATCCTTGTGATGCGCCTGCCACGAGCCGTAAAGCCCTTTGGGG
>JAVXWK010000706.1:0-10150 GCA_032230575.1 Pseudonocardiales bacterium
GTCGGCACGCTGCCCGAGCTGCGCCACGTGTGGCAGATCGATGGTGCGGCGGCCGCGGTCGACGAGCTGACCGCGCTCGGCGCCGAGATCACCGACGAGCAGGTGCACGAGCGTCGCGGGCAGGTGCAGGCGGACGAGACGGCGACGCTGGTCTACACGTCCGGCACCACGGGCCGCCCCAAGGGCTGCACGCTGACGCACCGCAACCTGCTGTCCGAGGTGCGGTCGGCGCTGACGCGGTTCCCGGAGATCCTCACCGCCGGCAACTCGCTGCTGGAGTTCCTGCCGCTCGCGCACATCCTGGCGCGCGCTCTGGCGCTGGCGTGCGTCTACTCGCGCGCGACGCTGGGCCACACCGCGGACGTGAAGAACCTCGTCGCGGACCTGGGCCAGTTCCGGCCGACGTTCGTCGTCGCGGTGCCGCGCGTGTTCGAGAAGGTCTACAACGGCGCCAAGCAGAAGGCGCACGCCGGCGGCAAGGGCAAGATCTTCGACGCGGCCGAGGCGACCGCCGTCGAGTACTCCGCCGCGCTGGACAACGGCGGACCCGGCCTGGTGCTGCGGCTCAAGCACGCGGTGTTCGACAAGCTGGTGTTCTCGAAGCTGCGGGCCGCGCTGGGCGGTCGCGCGATCGCGGCGGTCTCCGGGGGCGCGCCGCTGGGCGACCGGCTGTCGCACTTCTTCCGCGGCTGTGGCATTCCGGTCTACGAGGGCTACGGCCTGACGGAGACGTCGGCCGCGGCGTGCGTGACGTTCCGCGGCCAGGAGAAGGTCGGCACGGTCGGCCTGCCGGTGCCCGGCACGTCGGTCCGGATCGCGGACGACGGCGAGATCCTCATCAAGGGCGACATCGTCTTCACCGGCTACTGGAACAACGAGGCCGCCACCAAGGAAGCGCTCGAGGACGGCTGGTTCCACACTGGCGACATCGGCGAGCTCGACACCGACGGCTTCCTGAAGATCACGGGCCGCAAGAAGGAGATCATCGTCACCGCCGGTGGCAAGAACGTCTCCCCCGCGCAGCTCGAGGACCGCATCCGGGCGCACCCCTTGGTGTCGCAGTGCATGGTCGTCGGCGACAAGCAGCCGTTCATCGGCGCGCTGATCACGATCGACCCGGAGTTCTTCCCGTCGTGGAAGGAGTCGCACGGCAAGCCGGCCTCGGCCGAGGTGCCCGACCTGATCGAGGACGCGGATCTGCTGGCCGAGATCCAGGCCGTGGTGGACGAGGCGAACAAGTCGGTGTCCAAGGCCGAGGCGATCCGCAAGTTCCGCGTGCTGCCGGTCGACTTCACCGAGGCAGGTGGCGAGATGACGCCGTCGCTGAAGCTGAAGCGCTCTGTCGTGGCGACGACGTACTCGTCGGACATCGACGCCATCTACGCGAAGTAAGAGGGTCTAATGCGCGAAAGGCCCAGGAGCTGAGAGAGAGCTCCTGGGCCTTTCGACCCCCAGCGATCGTGATCCGCGGAGCTCTCCGCAGAACCCGAGAAGTTTGTTGCCCCGGCCCCCCGACCGGGACGTGGAGAAGATTGCCAAACGACGCTGACGTATCGCTGACGCGCCGATGTCACTCGGCGACAGCGCGCAACTAGGCTGTCCGCCAGACGGCGACACAGACGGGGATGATCCAGCTCGCGCGAAGGGAAGGCAATGACTTCGGGTCCGCAGTTCCGGCTGCTCGGCCCGTTGGATGTGCGCCTGGAGGGCACCTCGGTGGTGCTGAGAGCGGGCAAGCACAGGGCGTTGCTGGCGGCGTTGCTGCTGCGGCCGAACCGCGTCGTTCCCGTGACGGAACTCGTCGAGCACGTGTGGGGTGACGCGCCGCCTGCCCGCACCCGTGGGACGTTGCAGACGTACGTGATGCGGCTGCGGGCGGCGCTGGGCGACCCGTCGCTGATCCAGACCGCCGCCGACGGTTACCGGATGCGGGTCGACCCGCTGGCCGTGGACGTGCACCGGTTCGCCGACGCGGCTGCTCGCGGGCGGGCGGCTGCCGCGGCGGACGACCTGGTCACGGCCAGGAAAGCGTTTGCCGAGGCGCTGGAGCTGTGGCGTGGTCCAGTGCTGTCGGACGTGCCTTCGGAGACTTTGTACGCCGACAACGCGCCGCGGCTGACCGAGCTGCTGATGAGCGTGCACGAGCAGCGGATCGACGTGGAGCTCGCGCTGGGCAACCACGCGGACCTGGTGCCGGAGCTGTTCGCGCTGACGCGGGACCACCCGTTGCGCGAGCGGTTCTGGGCGCAGCTGATGCTCGCGCTGTACCGCGGCAGCAGGCAGGCGGAGGCGCTGGAGGCGTTCCGGCAGCTCGACCGGACCCTGGACGAGCAGCTGGGCATCGACCCGTCCGGCGAGCTGCGGGCGTTGCACCAGGCGATCCTCGTGGGGTCGCCGTCGCTGGCCGCTCCGGTCGCCGAACGTGAACCGGAACGCGCGCCCGCGTCGCCGATGCGGCTGCCGGACGACATCGCGGACTTCACCGGACGCAGCGGGCACGTGGAACGGATCTCCGGGTTGATCACGGGCGGGTCGGTGCCGATCGTGACGCTGGCCGGGCAGCCCGGTGTGGGCAAGACGACGCTGGCCGTGCACGTGGCGCATCTGCTGCGGGACCGGTTCCCGGACGGGCAGCTGTACGTCGACCTGCGCGGCTACTCGCTGGGGCCGCCCGCGGACGAGATGGACGTGCTGTCGCGGTTCCTGCGGGCGCTCGGGGTGCCGCCGGACGAGATCCCGCCGGACGCCGACGAGCAGAGCACGATGCTGCGCTCGCTGGTGTCGGGACGGCGGATGCTGCTGGTGCTGGACAACGCCTCCGCGCCGGACCAGGTGCGGCCGTTGCTGCCGGGGACGTCGTCGTGCCGGGTGATCGTGACGTCGCGGGACGACCTGCGCGGCCTGATCGCGATGAACGGCGCGCGGACGGTGCCGGTGGACGTGTTCGCGCCCGCCGAGTCCGTGTCGTTGCTCGCCGCGCTGCTGGGGCCCGGTGATCACGCGGAGCTGGCGGCCCGCTGCGGGCACCTGCCGCTGGCGTTGCGGGTGGCGGCGGCGTACCTGGCGGAGCGCGGCGACGTGACGATTTCCGGTTCGCCGATCGAGCTGGCCTACGCGGCACTTCCGCCCGCGCCGCAACGGTTGTTCCGGTTGCTGTCGCTGGTGCCCGGACCGGACTTCACCGCCGAGGCCGCCTCCGCGCTGGCCGACGTGGACGCCGAGGGCCTGCTGACGGTGCTGGAGATCGCCCAGCTGGTGGTCTCAGTGGCGCCGGGCCGTTTCCGGTTCCACGACGAGCTGGTGCGGTACGCGGCGGCGTTGCGCGAGGAGTCGGACACGCCGTCCGAGCAGCAGCTGGCCTGGACCGTCCTGCTGAACCACTACCTGCGCGGCGTCGAACGCTGCGCCGAGCTGCTCTACCCCGGCATCGTGCGGCTGCCGACGTCCTCCACGGGCCCCGCGCCCCGGATCACGACCTCCGCCGAGGCGCTGGCGTGGCTCGACGCGGAACGCCCCAACCTGACCGCCGCCATCCAGCAGGCCGCCGAGCACGGCCCGGCCCCGATGGCGTGGCAGCTGGCCGACGCGTTGCGCGGCTACCTGTGGATCGGCCAGCACGTGGGCGAGTGGCTCGCGACGGCCCACCACGGTCTGCAGGCTGCTGTGGCTTCCTCGAACCACCCCGCCGAGGCCGCCATGCACACGAACCTCGGCACCCTCTACCTGCGGCTGGGCGAGTACGCGCTGTCGGTCGAGCACCACAACCAGGCGATCGAGCTGTACCGGGCGCTGGGTGACAAGGACGCCGAGGCGAGCGTCCTGAACAACCTCAGCCTCGTGCACCGCCGCTCCGGCCAGCTGACCGAGGCGAAGGAAGCCCTGGTCCGCTGCCTCGCGATGCTGCACTCGGCCGACAGCATCAGCACCGGCCTCTACAACCTCGGCCAGCTCTCCGTGGAGCTCGGCGAGATCGACGGCGCCGTCGACCACTTCTCCCAGGCCCTCGCCCTCGCCCCGAACGCCGACAGCCACACCTACCTCGGCATGGCGCTGCGCCTGCAGGGACGTCTCGGCGAGGCCCGCGACCATCTCGAACGCGCCCTGGAGATCGGCAACGTCCCCGCCGGCGAGGCCGAGACCCTCGAGAATCTGGCCGCCGTGGAACTCGCCTCCGCCAACCCCTCGGCCGCGCTGTCCCTGGCCTCGCGCGCGCTGTCCCTCGTCGCTGACGGCGGCGACCCGCAGGTGGCGACCTCCGTGCGGATCACTCTCGGCGACGTCCGCCGCGCCCTGTTCGACCTCGACGTCGCCGCCGGCCTCTTCGACCAGGCGCTGGCCACGGCTCGGCGCATCGGCTACGCGTCTGGCGAGGTCCGCGCGCTGATCGGACTGGCGGTGGTGTGGCGCGACCTCGACCGCCATTCCGATTCTCGGTCGGCCGCTGACGAGGCCGCGCGCCGCAGCGCCGAACTGGGCCTGCGCGCCCTGGAAACCCGCGCCCGCGAACTCATCCAGGCCTGACCGATATCCAATATTCAGGCCGCTCTGATATCCCATGGCGAAGATCGACAGGCCGTTCACCTGTGGGTGATCGAGGAGGACGAAGGCAGTGAAGCGCTGCATACTGTTCGATCACGACGGCGTTCTGGTGGACACCGAATTCTGGTACTTCCAGGCGGGAGCACGCGCACTCGCCGAGATCGGCGTGATCCTGGACAAGGATCAGTACCTCAGCGACATGGGCCAGGGACTGGGGACCTGGACCCAGGCCAAGGCAGCGGGCGTCGACGAGCAGACCATCGGCAGGCAGCGCGCGGTCCGGGACGCCTACTACCAGGAGTACCTGAGAACCGAGTCGATCGAGATCGAAGGCGTCGTCGAAACCCTGGCCGAACTGTCGAAGTTCGCCCGCATGGCCATCGTGACCACCGCGAAGCGCGCGGATTTCGACATCATCCACGAGAAGCGCCGGATCAGTCAGTTCATGGACTTCGTTCTCGCACGCGAGGACTACACGCTCGCCAAGCCGCACCCGGAGCCGTACCTGACCGGCCTGGATCGGCTGGGGGCGAGCAGGGAGGAAACTCTGATCGTCGAGGATTCGGCCCGAGGGCTGCGCTCGGCGGTGGCTGCCGGTATCGACTGTGCCGTCGTCCACAATGAATTCACGAAAGGACAGGATTTCTCCGGAGCCAGCTATCGGATCCAGACCCTGACCGAATTGAAGGAAATCATCCTGAATTCGAAATGAGGGCCCTGCGCGTTCGGCGGCGCGCCTCATGGCAAATGCATCGAACTCAGCGGACCATCTACGATGGCGTCAAGTTCGTGGCGCGACGAGATCCACCGCCGATATCGCTCAGCCGATAAGGCCTTCGAGGCGGTGCGCGAGCTGGTCCCACCGCCAATGGTCACTCACCCACTCACGCCCGGCGCGTCCCATCTTGGCCGCCATCTCGGGATCCGCGAGCAAGATCGCGATCCTCTCGGCGACGTTCTCGACGTCGAGCCCGTCGACGACGTTGCCGGTGATGCCGTCGCGGACCGTCTCGGGCGCGCCGCCGGACCGTCCGGCGATCACGGGCAGCCCGGTCGCCGAGGCCTCCAGGTAGACGATGCCGAGCCCCTCGACATCGAGGCCGCGGCCTCGGGTGCGGCAGGGCATCGCGAAGACGTCGCCGGCGCTGTAGTGCGCGGGCAGTTCCTCCCACGGCACCGAGCCGGTCAGCACGATGTCACGCGAGCCGGCCGCCATCTTCTCGAGCGTCCCCCGGTACGGCCCGCCTCCGACGATCAGCAGCGCCGTGTCCGGCACCGTGCGCTGGATCAGCGGCAGAGCGCGGATCAGGACGTCCTGCCCCTTGCGCGGCACCAGGCGCGACACGCACACGATCACCGGCCGGTCCCCCAGCCCGTACCGCTGACGAATCTCGGCACGCGCGGCAGGATCCGGGCGGTAGAGATCGGTGTCCACACCGGACGGAAGGTGCTCCAGAGCCGCCATCGGCCCGAACGCCGCGGCGAACCGCGAGCGGGTGTAGCGGCTGACGTAGGTCACGACGTCCACACCGGACCCGATCGCCCGCAACGCCTGCCGCGCCACCGGCAACATCGACCAGCCGACCTCGTGCCCGTGCGTGCACGCCACCGCGCGGCTCAGCCCCAGCGACGGCGCCAGCAACGCCAGCGGTGCCGCCGCCCCGAACCACGCGGCCTCGCAGGACTCGGCGCGGGCGATCTCGCGAGCACGCCGGAGCACGTCGGGCGTCGGCAGCATCAGCGACGTCGGATGCCGCACCACGGGGAAAGGCTGCGCCGCGTCGAACTCCGCCGCGCCCTTCCACTTCGGCGCGTACACGACGAGGGAGTCCGCGGGCAGCCGTGTCGCCAACGCGTGCAGGTAGGACTGGATGCCACCGGGGCGGGGCGGGAAGTCGTTGGTCACCAGCAAGGTTCGGCGCACGGAACCAACGCTATCCGATGCTCGACCGCAGGAACTCGCGCCAGCCCGCCACGTCGACCGTGCCCAGGTCCACAGCAGACCGGGACGCGTGCTGCAGGAAGAAGTCGACGACGCCCCGCTCCCCCAGCTTCGACTCCAGGTAGACCATGATCGAGTACGCCTGCTGGTAAGCCAGATCACGCCCGGCACCGCCGAAGTCGGTGGGCAGAGCCGAGACACCGGACGTGAGCAACGGCGCGGCCTGGCGCAGCGACAGCCCGAGCCCGTGGAACGCGACCCAGTCCGCGAACCCCTCCACCAGCCACAGCGGCGCCGAGTCCGACGTCAGGTCGCGCGTCGCCACGTGCGTGATCTCGTGCCGCAGCAGCACACGCAACTCCAACGGAGTCAACGCCGCCGCACGCACCCGATTGAGCACCACGCGCTGCCCGGAACCGTCACGAATCGCGATCCCGGCCATGTCCGCGAACGCCGGCCCGACGAGCGACACGAGCTCGGAGTCCGACGCCGGAATCACGACATCGACCCGGCGAGACCAACTGATATCCAATATATCGGCGACGCCGGACACCGAGTCGTCCAGCACTCCCAAAGCGCGCCCAGCCAGCCCACTATCACAAGAACTGCTGGTCACCGTGCCGGCAGATGCCGTGAGCACAGCCTCTTTGCAATGAACAGTTTCCGTCGGCGGCAACTCAACGGGCCGCATTGCAACGGTCAGGCCCAGTAGGAACGTCATGGCGACGGTGATCGCCAGCAACGTCCTGAGGTGCTTCACCGGCGCAACGCTAGCCCTCGATGCGCCGAATCACCGCGATGGGCCCGATGGCGTCGATCGGCGCGATTTTCACCGGTTGCCCCTCGGTGGAGGCGTGCACGGCCCGCGCGTTGTCGACGGCCATGGCGACGTGTGACCGGCTCGAGTAGTAGACGATCAGATCGCCTGCACGGACCTCGCCGCGCGTCACGACGCGCCCTACTGAAGCCTGCCCACCGGACGTGCGCGGAATGTTGAGCCCAGCGGACGCGTAGGCCTTCATCGTCAGACCGGCGCAGTCCCACTGGTCAGGCCCGGTCGAGCCGTACTGGTACCCGTCCCCGCGCTGCGCCAGCGCGAACGCCAGCGCGATCCCGGCCGTCCCCGCGGGCACGCTGACCGCAGACCTGTCTCCCGGATCCCGCAGTTGGTTCACGACCGGCGCGGGCAGCCGCGTCAAAGCAGCGCGAACCTCACCGATCTGCGTCTGCAACGCGCGGCCGCGCCCGTCGAGGTCGGCCTTCAACCGCTCGGCCGCCGAAGTCGCCTCAGCGGCGCGGGTGCGCGAGTTCTCCGCCGCCTGGTGCGCCTGCCGCGCCTTCTCCACCGCCCCGGACAGCCGGGCCAGCGAGTCGGCCTTGTCCGAAGCCAGGACCCGCATCATCTCCAGGCGGTTCAGGAAGTCCTGCTGCGAGTCCGCCACGAGCAGCGCCGACAGCTGGTTGAACCGCGCGCCCTCGAACGACGCCTGGGTGATCAGGTCGACCTGGCCGCGGTAGTCGTCCTCGTCGGACTTCGCCTGCCGCTCGATCTGCTGCGCCGCCGCCACGTCCACCGAGGCTCGTTCGAGCTCGGCCCGGCGCAGGACCAGATCCTCCTGCGCGCGCAGGACTTCCTCGTTGAGCTTTGTCGCCTGCGCCGTCAGATCGGCGTACGCGCGCGCCGGATCAGCCGGCTGCGCGGCGGACGACACGGCCGGAAGAGCACCGAAGAACAGAGCGGTAACCAGAACACCGCGGGTGAGTTTGCGCGACGACACGTCGCCGATCCCCTTCGCGAGAACAAGACCGTCAGATCGACCAGTGACGATCACCTCAAAGATCGACACCGGCGTCAGGCTACCGGGTGATCAAACGCGCCCGAGACGGGCCAGCAACACCGCGGACGGCACCGGGTGCGCGCCCCTCCGGCGCACCGAGTCGGCGACCGCGCGATCCGACGTCACCACCACCACAGGACGCCCCTCGGGCTCCGCAGTGACCAGCGCACGAATCACGTCATCGGCCAGAACACCGGGATCGCTGAAAAGCACGCGCACGCCCCGTGGAGCCGCCGCGGGCACGGCCACCACCCCAGCGCCGTCGAACACCAGCGTCACCTCAGCACCGGTGCGCGCGGCGAGCACCGCCAGCTGATGCACGAGCCGATCACGCTGATCCGACAACGACAGCTCCGGATAACCGGTCTTCGTGACGTTGTACCCGTCCACCACCAGATGCACCGCGGGCAACGCCAGCAGCCGGTCCAGCGCCGCCGGATCCTCCACGCGTCCAACAGTCCCCTGCGACGCACTGGCTCCCCGCACGAGATCGGCGGGACGCGGGCCGGTGCCTCCCAAAGCCAACTCGCGACGCAAACCCGTCACAGCACCGTCGAGCGTGTCCACGAGCAGCGCGAGCCGCACCTCGTCCGCCTGCCGGGCCTCCCGCGCGGACTGACGGGCCACCTCGGCGTCCGCGATCGCCCGCTGTGCCTTGCCCCGCTCGGTTTCCGCGCGTTCGCGCTCCCGGTCGCGTTCGGCCGTGAGTCGCTTGACCTCGTCGGCCGTGCGCACCTGGATCTTGTCCACCTCGGCGGCAGCGGCCTCGGCGGCGTCCTTGGCCTCGCGCAGTTTCACGCCCTGCTCCCGCAACCGCTTGCGCAGCCGTTCCAGCTCGATCTCGGCATCCGCGCGGACCCGTTCGGTCGCGCCGTCGAGCTGACTGCGCTCGGTCTTGAGCCGTTCCAGCTCGCTCTCGAGCCGTTCCGCGCGCACCACGGCGGAATCCCGCTCGGCCCGCAACGTCGCGTCGCCGACCCGTCGCGACACCAGCTCCACGTAGTGCAGCGCGACGTCGTCACCGGTCAGCACCGCCGCCGCGGCCGCCGTCACCGGGTCCGGCGACGTCACCTCCAGCGTCGAAGGCCGGTTCTTGCGCAGCCACTCCACCACAGCGGTGCGGAAGTTGGCCGAGTTCCGCAGCCCCGCGACGACCTGTGCCCCACCCAGCCGAGCCCGTTTCGTCGGTGCGAACTTGGCCACCGGACGCAGGTGCTGCGGCACGTCGACCTTCGCCATCTCGCCCAGCGCGTCCGCGCCCAGTTCCGCCAGTCTCGCCCGCAACGGCTCCGGCAGGGCCGACCAGTCCACAGTAGATTCACCGGCCTCATCGGCAGGCTGGTCGAACTCGGGCTCGGGCATCGGGTCTGGCACCCCAACAGGCTAGAGCCCCCGCGCCTGAGCAGCGCACGGACATCTCCCGCCTCCGGAACAACGATCTGGACAAGCACCCGCAAGTGAGGCCCAGCGCCCCCTGAACCGCAGGTCAACGCACTGACGAACGGTCGCGCGCCGAAAATTGTCAGACCCCGTCGCTAACGTCCCACATCGTGACCGGTCAACTGTCCTTCGACGAGCTCGGTACGCCCCTTCGCGACACGACGTTCGTCGTTTTCGACCTGGAGACGACGGGCGGGAGCAACGAAGAGGACGCCATCACCGAGATCGGCGCGGTGAAGATCCGCGCCGGCGAGGTGCTCGGCGAGTTCGCCACGCTCATCGACCCGGAGCGCGGCATCCCCGTGCAGGTGGCCCAGCTGACCGGCATCACGCAGCTGATGGTCACGGGCGCGCCGAAGCTGGACACGGTGCTGCCCGCGTTCCTGGAGTT
>JAVXWK010000744.1:0-15297 GCA_032230575.1 Pseudonocardiales bacterium
CGAAGGTGATCGTCTCGTCCCCGACGGTCAGCGTGTGGTCGTCGGTGAAGTTGGCCCACCCGTTGTACTCGGTGATGCCGTTCTTCTTCATGAGGAAGTGCACGCCCTTGACGCGGCCGTCCGCGACCTTGCGGCTGCGCTGCCAGGCGGCGCCGTAGTCGAAGCTGACGGTGCCCTCGACGTTGATGCCGAACGTCTTCTGCTCGTGCGTGAAGATGTGCGCGAGCTCAGCGTTGCGCAGCAGCGCCTTCGACGGGATGCAGCCGACGTTCAGGCAGACGCCGCCCCAGTACTTCTCCTCGACGATGGCGGTCTTCAGCCCGAGCTGAGCCGCACGGATCGCGGCGACGTACCCGCCGGGACCCGCACCCACGACCACGACATCAAAGTGTGCGCTCATAAGCACACCCTAGGTCCCGAGCTGCTCCTGCAAGAACTCAACCGTCCGTTTCCAGGCGTTCGCCTGAGCGTGCGCCGTGGCCCGCGGAACACCACCACCCGAGAAGGTGACACCGGGCCCCGGATAGGTCACGTCGGTCTGCGGACGGTACGGCGGCGCCGCGATCAGGTGTCCTGCCTCGGGATACACCACGTGCTCGAACGGGAACGGGTGCTCGTGATCCTTCAGCCGCCGCATCGCGACGTCGCTCAGCTCGGTCGACGGCCACCCGTCGTCGTGCCCGGAGGAGATGAGCAACACACCGCCGACGATGTTCTCGACGCGGATCTCGGTGTCCTCGGGGATGCCGTCCGACGTGTCGAAAGCGAGCCGCAGCGGCACCGGTTCGCCGTTGACGATCTTCGACCGCAGCTCGTCGCTCACGTAGTACGGCAGGTACGGCAGCGGTTCGCCCTTGAGCGTCCACGACGCCGCGTCGTACGAGAGTTTCTGCAGCAGGTTCGCGCCAGGCCCGATGCCCTGGGTCACCACGCCACTGCCCACCAAGCTGACCACAGCCCTGACCTGCGGGAACGTCGCGCCGACCAGCAACGCCAGCTCCCCACCACGAGAGCCGCCGATGATGCCGATCTCGCCGGAGCGTTCTGCGAGGTAGTCGATCGCGGTGCCGAAGTACTCGAGCGGGATGTCGACGAGGTGCTCCGGCAGGTCCTTCATGCCGAAGTAGCCGACCGCGAACGCCACGAACCCGTGCGCGGCCAGCAACGCCGCGTCCGACTCGTGCAGTCCGCCCTCGGATCCGCCGAGCACGATCACGCCCGGCAGCTCGCCGCCGTCGTCCTCAGGAGCGAAAAGCGTGCCCACGAGCCCGTTCTCCCGGACCTCGACCCGCTCGACGCCCTCGGGAACGGTCAGCCGCTGCAGCTCGATCTCGCCGGCACCCTCGACGGACAGGCACATCGGCCCCGGTTTGCCGCCTGTGCGCTCGAGAGACCAGAACAACCCCATCGCGTCGACACCCGTGTAGGTGCCGGCACTGGGGGCGTGCCGGGTGAGGTCCACGACGCCGCGCTCATCAGCGGTGAAGACACCGTGGGACGCACGGTCGCCTGTGGACAGTTGAACGGTGACCTCGTCGCCGGGCTTCAGCCCCACGACGACGATGTCGACCGGTTGGTCGAGGGGCGCTATCTGTGGATTCACCAGGATCTCGGCCACAACGCGCCCCTCTCACGTCGGTTTACCCGCCTGCGAGCCGTTCTGCCCGGTCGGCGGCGGCCAGCGCGTCCACCACCGCGTCCAGGTCACCGTCGAGCACCTGGTCCAGGTTATGCGCTTTGTACCCAACCCGGTGATCAGAAATTCGCGATTCGGGGAAGTTGTAGGTCCTCACCCGTTCACTCCGGTCAACGGTCCGGATCTGGGTGCGACGCGCGTCACTCTGCTCCTGCGCCTTCTGCTCCTCCGCGAGGGCGGCCAGGCGGTACCTCAGCACATCCATGGCGCGCGCCTTGTTCTGCAGCTGGCTGCGCTCGTTCTGACAGGAGACGACGATGCCGGTCGGCAGGTGCGTGATGCGGACCGCGGAGTCCGTGGTGTTGACCGACTGCCCACCCTTGCCCGACGACCTGTAGACGTCGACGCGCAGGTCCTTCTCGTCGATCTCGACCTCGGCGGTCTCCTCGGCCTCCGGGAACACGAGGACGCCGGCCGCGGACGTGTGGATGCGTCCCTGGCTCTCGGTGACGGGCACGCGCTGCACCCGGTGCACGCCGCCCTCCCACTTCAACCGGCTCCACACCCCGTCCGGCGTGGCGGACTTGGTCTTGATGGACACCGTGACGTCCTTGAACCCACCGAGGTCCGAGTCGGTCCCGTCGAGCATCTCGACCTTCCACCCGTGCCGCTCCGCGTACCGCGTGTACATGCGCAGCAGATCCCCGGCGAACAGCGCGGACTCCTCGCCGCCCTCACCTGACTTGATCTCCAGCAGCACGTCGTCCCCGTCGTGCGGGTCACGCGGCAGGAGCAGCTCGGTGAGCTTCTCCTCCAGCTTCGGGAGCTGCTCCTCGAGCTGCTCGACCTCTTCCTGGAAGCCCTTGTCCTCGGCCGCGAGCTCCTTGGCGGCCTCGAGGTCGCTCTTGGCCTGCTCGATCTCCCTCGCCGTCTGCACGATGGGCCCGAGCTGGGCATACCTCTTCCCCAGCTTGCGCGCGCCTGCCTGGTCAGCGTGCACGCTGGGGTCGGCGAGCTTCTTCTCGAGCTCGTCGTACTCGGCGAGCAGACTGTCCAGCGACTGCGACACGTGAGGACTCCCTCTTGGTGGGCCTGGAAGACGGCAAACGGCGCCTGCCCCCGGCAAGTTTGCCGAGGTCAGGCGCCGTTGAAGCAGCTACTTGTTGCGCTTGCCGTAACGCGCCTCGAAGCGCGCGACGCGACCACCGGTGTCCAGGATGCGCTGCTTGCCCGTGTAGAACGGGTGGCAGTTCGAGCACATCTCGACGCGAACCTCAGACGCCGAGGTGGTGCTGCGGGTGGTGAAGCTGTTGCCACAGCTGCACGACACCTCGGTGGTGGTGTACTCCGGGTGGATTCCAGTCTTCAAGATCTTGTCCCTTTCAAGGATGGCCGCCGGGTCCCAGTTGGTGAACGGGTGAACCGGAGCCGGACTCGACCATTTAGTGTGCCAGACGCTTCAACACCAGCAAAAACGCGGTTGTTCCCAAGCCTGGAACCGCAGGTCGCAGGTGGCAGAAGTCACAACCACTTAACGTCCCTGATAGGCCGTTCGGCGCAAGGTGCAGCCGTTCGGCCACATACGGCTCCGTGTTGTTGGTGAGCGTCCATCACACTATGTGCCGTGTTCTGCACCGCCGAGCGGCCCATGAACCAGCGCCTGTGGCTGGCCGTGCCGTTCCTCTTCTCCTTCGCCGTGTTCGGCCTGATGGGGTCGGCAGGCCTGATCACCGCGTCCTGGACGACGGTGCCGTTGTCGCCGGTCGTCTCCGGCGCAGGAGTGGCAGTGGCAGCAGCCATGTCGAGCGGCGTGCGGTGGAGGCGGCCGTGGCAACGAATCTGGCTGCGCTGGCCGTACCTGGCAGCAGTCCTGGCGTTCGGAGTGGTGGTGGGCGCGGTGGAAGTTCCCGCGCTGGCAACCACGGTGGTGGGCCTGCCGGTACTGCTGGGCCTGGTGTTCCAGTGCCTGGTGCAGAACGACGAGAGCCAGCCAGCCTCAGACTGCCGCTAGACCAGAGTTGGCAGCTCGGCATTCGAGTGACGAGACGCGAAAAGACCCCTGATGACCAGCACCAGGGGTCTTTTCACGTGAAACTTACCCGAGCGATCAGTCCTGCTCGGAGCCCGGCGTCGTCTTCGCCACCTGCATCAGGAACTCGATGTTGGTGCGCGACTTCCGCAGCCGGTCGAGCAGCAGGTCGATCGCCTGCTGACCATCGAGCGCGTGCAGCACCCGACGCAGCTTGTGCGTCACGGCCATCTCGTCCGGCGAGAGCAGCAGCTCTTCCTTACGAGTACCCGACGAGTCGACGTCCACAGCCGGGAACGTCCGCTTGTCCGCGATCTTCCGGTCGAGCTTGAGCTCGGCGTTACCCGTGCCCTTGAACTCCTCGAAGATCACCGAGTCGCCGGCGGAACCGGTCTCGACCAGCGCCGTGGCGATGACGGTCAACGATCCGCCACCCTCGATGTTGCGAGCGGCACCGAGGAAGCGCTTCGGCGGGTACAGCGCGGTGGAGTCGACACCACCGGACAGGATCCGGCCGGAAGCCGGAGCAGCCAGGTTGTACGCACGACCCAGACGCGTGATCGAGTCGAGCAGCACGACCACGTCGTGGCCCATCTCCACCAGACGCTTCGCCCGCTCGATGGCGAGCTCGGAGATCGTCGTGTGGTCCGACGGCGGCCGGTCGAAGGTGGAGGCGATGACCTCACCCTTCACCGAGCGCTGCATGTCGGTGACCTCTTCAGGCCGCTCGTCCACCAGAACGACCATCAAGTGGCACTCGGGGTTGTTCGTGGTGATCGCGTTGGCGATCGACTGCAGCACCGACGTCTTACCGGCCTTGGGCGGCGACACGACCAGGGCGCGCTGGCCCTTGCCGATCGGCATCACCAGGTCGATGACACGCGTGGTGAGGATGTGCGGCTCGGTCTCCAGGCGCAGACGCTCGTTCGGGTAGAGCGGCGTCAGCTTGGTGAAGTCCGGGCGGTTGCGCGCCTCTTCCGGGTCCAGGCCGTTGATCTTGTCGACGCGGACCAGCGGGTTGAACTTCTGGCGCTGCTGCTCGCCGTCGCGCGGCTGGCGGACGGCGCCGGTGAGGGCGTCGCCGCGGCGCAGGCCGTACTTGCGGACCAGCGACAGCGAGACGTAGACGTCGTTCGAGCCGGCCAGGTAGCCCGACGTGCGGACGAACGCGTAGTTCTCCAGCACGTCCAGGATGCCCGCGACCGGGAGCAGGACGTCGTCGTCGCGGACCTCGGTCTCGCGGTCCGGACGCTCGCCGCCCTCGGCACGGCCACCGCGGCGGCGACGGTCGCGGAACCGGCCACGACGGCCATCGCCGTCGTCGTCGTTCTGCTGGCCACCGCTCTGGCGGTCGCGGTCGCGGTTGCGGTCACGCCCGCCGCGGTCACCACGGTCGCCGCGGTCACCACGGTCGGAACGCTCGCTGCGCTCCTGGCGGTCGCCGCGGTCCTGACGCTCACCGCGGTCAGAACGGTCACCGCGGTCGGAACGCTCGTTGCGCTCCTGGCGGTCACCGCGGTCCTGACGCTCGGAACGCTCGCCGCGGTCGGAACGCTCAGCGCGCTCCGGACGTTCGGCACGCTCCGGGCGCTCAGCGCGCTCCGGGCGTTCGGCACGCTGCTCGGACTGCTGACCCTCGCCGGCCTCGGCGTTTCCGCCACCACGGCCGGAACGACGGCGGCGGTTGCCACGGCGGCCGCCCTCGTCGGACGAGCCGGAATCGGCAGGGGCAGCGGCGACGGCAGCGGGCTTCTCCGCTACCTCGAGCTGCTGCTGAACAGGCTTTTCGGCGGCCGGCTTCTCGGCGCGGGCCGGAGCCTCCGCCTTGGCCGCGGCAGCCTTCTCGGCTTTCGCGGGCTTCTCGGCTTTGGCAGGGGCGCCGGAGCCCTGCTTCTCCTTGATGGCCGCGATCAGGTCGCCCTTGCGCAGACCTGCGGTTCCGGTGATGCCCATTTGGCCGGCGAGCTCACGCAGTTCCGCGAGCACCATGCCGGACAGACCCGCGCGGCGGCGCGGCGTCGTGCCGTTCGAAGGGGTGGACAGAGCGGTCTCCTCGGCTCCAGAACCAGAAGCAGCTGCGACATCGCTGCTCAGCAAATCGGTGTTGCTCACACATGTCCTTCCTGACCAGGCCCCGCCTCCTACGCGGCCCAGCGGACCCGTCTTCCCACTTCAACTGGGGAACGACGGTCAAGTCCGATGCAGACGGAAGCACACACCGCTTCCGGCAGGCACGGGACTTTTCTCAGGTCACACGGCGATCGGGTGCCTCTTTTGCGTCCGCCCCGCCCGCACGGCACAGAGCCGGAACACAAAAGGATTGCGACTCGGAACGAGTGTCCGAGCGCGACACCGGCGCCCGTGCGCGCGGTGACTGATCGCCCCCGAGGGTAGACGCCGGTCCTCATGCATGCAACAACCGGGGTCGGGCGTGTCAGTCCAATGGACGAATGCGCACGCCGGCGGTGTCGACGTCGAGTCTCCGCACGTCGAAGCCGTGCACGTCGACCTCGGCCGGAAGATCGCCGAACGCGATCACGGTGGGTCCCGCTCCGGACACGCAGGCGGGAACACCGAGCTTGCGAAGATCGTTGATCACCCGAACGGTGTCGGGCCAGGCGGGCTCGCGGTAGTTCTGGTGGAGTCGATCCTCAGTAGCGGCAAGGAGAACAGAGGGATCCGACGTCAGCGCGTGCACCGCCAGGGCAGCCCGTCCCGCGGCGTGCGCGGCGTCCGCGTGCGGCACTTCCGCCGGAAGCAGGCCGCGCGTCGTCTTGGTGGACGACTCCTGGGATGGAATCAGGACGACCGGGCGCACCCGTGCGTCGGCGTCCATCCGCACGGCGCGGTAACGCTCTCCTTCAGACCACGCAACGACAACGCCGCCGAACAAAGATGCCGCGGCGTTGTCCGCGTGGCCCTCGAACTCGGCAGCGATTTGCAACGCGTCCGTGTCCAACTCGCGACCCGTCAGGGTGAATCCCGCTGCGACACCCGCCACGATCGCCGCGGCCGACGAGCCCAGTCCGCGTGCGTGCGGAATGGTGTTGCGGCACCTCAGCGCGAGCCCACCCTGGTAACCGGCTGCGCGGACGGCCCGCACGACGAGATGGGTCTCGTCGAGCGGGACGTTCCCAGCTCCAGCGCCGTCCACCGTGATCGACAGGCCCTCGGCAGTGGCCACCTCGACGTCGTCGTACATGCCGAGCGCCATGCCCAGCGCGTCGAACCCCGAGCCGAGGTTCGCGGTCGACGCGGGGACGGAGACGAGGAACTTCACGCGAGCTCCAGCGCGTGTGCGACGGCACCGGGATCGACCGGGACCGGCTCGACCTCGGTGATGCCGAGCAACGCCGTGTCGGGGTCCTTCAGACCGTGACCAGTGACGGTGCACACAACCGTGGATCCGCGCGGCAGACGACCGTCCTCGGCGGTCATCAGCAGACCGGCGATGGACGCGGCCGACGCGGGCTCCACGAAGATGCCCTCCGACGACGCCAGCAGCCGGTACGCGGCCAGGATCTGCTCGTCCGTGACGGCGTCGATCAGGCCGCCGGACTCGTTGCGGGCGTTGATCGCACCCGTCCACGACGCCGGCGAACCGATCCGGATCGCGGTCGCGATGGTCTCCGGGTTCGGGACGGGCTCACCGGACACCAGCGGCGCCGCACCCGCGGCCTGGAAGCCGAACATCTTCGGCAGGCCCTTGTCGTACGACGTGTAGCCCTTCCAGTACGCGGTGATGTTGCCCGCGTTGCCGACCGGCAGGCAGTGCACGTCCGGCGCCTGGCCGAGCACGTCGCAGACCTCCCACGCGGCGGTCTGCTGACCGACCAGCCGCACCGGGTTGACCGAGTTCACGAGCGTCACGGGGTACTCGGCCGCAGTCTTCGACGCCAGCTCCAGGCAGTCGTCGAAGTTGCCGTCGATCTGCAGGATCTTGGCGCCGTGCATGACCGCCTGCGCGAGCTTGCCCATCGCGATCTTGCCGCTGGGCACCAGCACGGCAGCCGTGAGACCCGCCTTGGCCGCATAAGCAGCCGCGGAAGCCGACGTGTTGCCGGTGGAGGCGCAGATGACCGCCTTCAGACCGGACGCGAGCGCGTACGTCATGGCCACGGTCATGCCGCGGTCCTTGAACGAGCCGGTCGGGTTCGCACCTTCGACCTTGACCCACACGTCCGAGCCGGTGGCCGCGGAAAGACGCTTCGCGTGCACCAGCGGCGTTCCGCCCTCGTGCAGCGTCACGACCTCGGCGCCCTCGGGGATCTCGATGCGGTCCCGGTAGGCGTTGATGAGTCCGGGCCAGCCAGCTCTGGATGCACTCACTCTTCGCCCTCCACCCTCATGACGCTGACGACGTCCCGCACCACGGGGAGGCCACCGACTTTGTCCACAGTGGACCGCAGCGCGGCGTCGGTCGCCGCGTGCGTGACGATCACCAGGCTGGCGTCCTCGGTGCGGCCTTCCTGGCGCACCGCGGCGATGCTCACGTCGTGCTCGGCGAACACCGCGGCGACCTGCGATAGGACACCGGGCTTGTCCGCCACGTCGAGGCTGATGTGGTAGCGCGTGGGCGTGTTCCCCATGGGCTGCACGGGAAGCGCGGCGTAGGCCGACTCGCGCGGACCGCGTCCGCTCGCGACCTTGTTGCGCGCCACGGCGACCAGGTCGCCGACGACCGCGCTCGCCGTCGGGGCGCCACCGGCACCCTGCCCGTAGAACATCATCTCCCCCGCCGCGTCTGCCTCGACGAACACCGCGTTGAACGCGCCGTTGACCGAAGCCAGCGGATGCGTCTTGGGGATCATCGCCGGGTGAACTCGAACGGCGACTGATTCCTGACCGGACGGCGCCGTGACGCGTTCACAGATCGCGAGCAGCTTCACCGTGCGCCCGAGGCCCTTGGCAGCGGCGATGTCCGCCGCGGACACCGAACGGATGCCCTCGCGGTACACGTCCGCGGCCGTCACTCGCGTGTGGAACGCAAGCGATGCGAGGATCGCGGCCTTCGACGCGGCGTCGAACCCGTCGACGTCCGCGGTCGGGTCCGCCTCGGCGTAACCGAGCCGCGAGGCCTCCTCGAGCGTCTCGCCGTAGCCCGCACCCGTGGCGTCCATCGCGGACAGGATGAAGTTCGTCGTGCCGTTCACGATGCCCATGACACGCGTGATCCGGTCTCCCGCAAGGGATTCCCGCAACGGGCGCAGCAACGGGATCGCACCGGCGACGGCAGCCTCGAAGTAGAGGTCCGCACCGGACGCGTCGGCCGCTTCGAAAAGATCCGGACCGTGCTCGGCCAGCAGCGCCTTGTTCGCCGTGACGACGGACTTGCCCGCCTTCAACGCGTCCAGCAGCAGCCCGCGCGTCGGGTCGATGCCGCCGATGACCTCGACGATCACGTCCACGTCGGCCGACGCCACCAGGCCGGCGGCGTCCGTGGTCAGCAGGTGCTCCGGCACCTCGCGGTGCTTGTTCGGCCTGCGCACGGCGATGCCCTTGAGCTCAACCGGCGCGCCGATGCGCTGGGTGAGGTCCTCGGCCTGGTCCGTCAGCAGCCGGACTACCTCCGTGCCGACCGTGCCACAACCAAGCAGCGCGACCCGGATCGGTTTGTTCTCCGGCACCGTTCATACCTCCAGACGGAACAGATCGTCCTCGGTCTCACGACGCAGCAACAGCCGCGCCTCTCCACCGGTCACCGCGGCGAGCGCGGGCCGTGGAAGTCGGTTGTACCCGCTCGCCATCGAGTAGCAGTAGGCCCCGGTCGCAGCGATCGCCACCAAGTCTCCCGGCGCCAGGTCATCAGGCAGCCAGCAGTCGCGAACCACGATGTCACCGGACTCGCAGTGCTTGCCCACCACGCGGCAGAGCACGGCCCGCGACTCGGGCTCCGCGGCGCGCGAGACGAGCCTGCAGTCGTAGACCGCGTCGTACAGCGCCGTGCGGATGTTGTCGCTCATGCCGCCGTCGACGCTCACGTACCGGCGGCGCGCGCCACCGTCCAGCTCGACGTCCTTGATGGTGCCGACCTCGTACACGGTGACCGTGCCGGGGCCGACGATCGCGCGGCCGGGCTCGACCGCGATGCGGGGCATCTCCAGGCCGTTGTGCTCGCACTCCTTCTGCACGATGTTGTGCAGCTGCCGCGCGAGCTCGGCGGGCGGAGGCGGGTCGTCGTCCGGCGTGTACGCGATGCCGAGGCCACCGCCGAGGTCCACAACCGTCAGCGAGGCGATGTCGCCGTGCTCCTCGCGGATCTCCGCGAGCAGGCCGATCACGCGCCGGGCCGCGACCTCGAAGCCGGACGCGTCGAAGATCTGCGAGCCGATGTGGCTGTGCAGGCCGACGAGCTTGAGCCCGGTCGCCTTGAGCACGCGGCGCACGGCCTCGGCCGCGTCGCCGGAGGTCAGCGAGAAGCCGAACTTCTGGTCCTCGTGCGCGGTCGCGATGAACTCGTGCGTGTGCGCCTCGACGCCGACCGTCACGCGGATCAGCACCGGCTGCACCACACCGCGTTCGCGCGCGATGGCGTCCAGGCGCGCGATCTCGTGGTAGCTGTCGAGCACGATCCCGCCGACGCCGGCCTCGACGGCCGCGATCAGTTCGGGAACGCTCTTGTTGTTGCCGTGCAACGCGATGCGCTCGGCCGGGAAGTCCGCCTTGAGAGCGATCGCGAGTTCGCCGCCGCTGCAGACGTCGATCGAGAGGCCCTCTTCGGCCACCCACTTCGCGACCTGGACGCTCAGGAACGCCTTGGACGCGTAGTGCACGAGCGTCGGGTCGCCGAACGCCTCGGCGTGCTCGCGGCAGCGCGCGCGGAAGTCCTGCTCGTCCATGACGAACAGCGGGGTGCCGTACTGCTCGGCGAGCCCGCGCACGTCCACGCCCGCCATCTCCACGACGCCAGAGGCGTTGCGGGAAGCGTTGCGCGGCCACACGTTCGGGGGCAGGTAGTCGAGCTGCTCAGCGGTGGAAGGGCGGTCGCCGGCTGTGGTGCCGGGGACCATCACGTCGGCGTGCCGGGGTCCGGCCGGGTGCGCGCGCATCACATGCGCTCCGGGGCGGCCACGCCGAGCAGGCCGAGGCCCGCGGCGAAGACCCGCCTGGTCGCGTTGACGAGCTGAAGCCTGACCTGGTGCAACGGAGTCGTCTCCTCATCACCGCGTGGAAGCACGCGGCAGTCCTGCTGGAAGCGGTGGTACGTGCCCGCGAGCTCTTCGAGGTAGCGAGCCACGCGGTGCGGTTCCCGGAGCTCGGCGGCGGTGGCCACCACTCGCGGGAACTCGCCGATGGTGCGGATGAGGTCGCCCTCGCGCTCGTGGGTGAGCAGCGCGAAGTCCTCTCCGGGGGTGATGCCGAGATCAGCGGCGTTGCGCAGGATCGATGACGTGCGCGCGTGGGCGTACTGCACGTAGTAGACCGGGTTGTCGTTGCTGTGTTTGCGCAGCAGGTCGAGGTCGATGTCGAGGCTGGAGTCGACGCTCGACCGGATCATGGCGTACCGGGCGGCGTCCACACCGACCGCGTCGACCAGGTCCTCCATCGTGATGACCGTGCCCGCGCGCTTGCTCATCCGCACGGGCTGACCGCCGCTGACGAGGTTCACGAGCTGGCCGATCAGCACCTCGACGCTGTCCGGGTCGTCGCCCAGCGCTGCCGCCGCGGCTTTGAGGCGCGCGATGTAGCCGTGGTGGTCGGCGCCGAGCATGTAGATGCACAGGTCAAAACCACGACCGCGCTTGTCGACGAGGTACGCGATGTCGCCCGCGATGTAGGCCGGGTTGCCGTCGCTCTTGATGACGACGCGGTCCTTGTCGTCACCGAAGTCCGTGGACCGCAGCCACCAGGCGCCGTCCTTCTCGTACAGCGAGCCGTTCGCCTTGAGCTTGGCGACGGCCTCGTCCACGCGGCCGCTCTGGTGCAGCGAGTCCTCGTGGAAGAAGACGTCGAAGTCGGTGCCGAACGCGTGCAGGCTGCTCTTGATCTCCTCGAACATGAGCCCGACGCCGACCTTGCGCACGGTCTCGGGGTCGGTCAGCGCACCCGGCTCACGACGCAGGACCTCGGCCGCGATGTCGCTCACGTACGTGCCCGCGTAACCGTCCTCTGGCGCGGGCTCGCCCTTCGCGGCCGCGATCAGCGAACGGACGAACCGGTCGATCTGCGCGCCGGCGTCGTTGAAGTAGTACTCGCGGGTGACCTCGCCACCACGGGCTTCGAGGATCCGGCCGAGCGCGTCACCGACGGCCGCCCAGCGCGCGCCACCCAGGTGGATGGGCCCGGTCGGGTTCGCCGAGACGAACTCCAGGTTGATCCGCTTGCCCCGCAGTTCGGCTCCGGTGCCGTAGCCGTCCTTCAGCGCGTCCTCGACGATCGCGCCCTGCGCCTCGGTGGCGATGGTGAGGTTCAGGAAGCCGGGGCCCGCGACGTCGGCCTTCGCGATGGCGGCCTGGGTCAGCAGGGCCTCGGCGAGCCACGTCGCGAACTCGCGGGGCGGGACTCCGACCTTCTTGGCGAGCTGGAGTGCGATGTTCGTGGCGTAGTCACCGTGCTCGGGGTTCCTGGGTCGCTCGACCGTCACCTGCTCTGGCAGAGCGGTGGCGTCCAGGCCTCGGTCCGCCAGCAACAGGGCAACCGTGGACCGAACCAGATCGGCGAGCGCTTCAGGTGTCACGACGCATGAGTCTAGAGGCGCGTTGTCGCAGGTCTCGACCGGGTTACCGGGTCTCGGAGGGTGAGACGGCAAGTGTTAACGACCACGTGGTATCGCCCTGCGCTGACAGTGATCAGACACGGTGTCCCTACACTGGCGGCCGGTTGACCAGGACGACATCTGAGGCGGACATGGTAAGCGGCAAGAAGACGAAGGCCACACGCAGCAGCGTGGCGGCCGCCCGTTCCTCCGTGGTGGCGAACAAGCCGAAGCCGTGGGGCACGATCATCGCGGTGATCGCCGTTCTCGGCCTTGCCGGCGGCGTGTTCGGATACGCGTATTCGCAGATCCACGCGAACAACGTCAAAGAGGCCGCCCTGGCCAAGTGGAAGCCCTCGGACACGAACAAGGACCCGTCGAAGCAGCTCACGGGCATCGTGACCAAGGAGTACAAGGGGTCGAAGCACGTCGACCCGACCCAGCGCGTCGCCTACGACCAGACCCCGGCGTTCGGCGGCCCGCACGACTCGCAGTGGGCCGACTGCACCGGCGTCGTCTACGACAAGGCCGTGCGCACGGAGAACATGGTCCACGGCCTGGAGCACGGCGCCGTCTGGATCGCGTACAACCCGGACCAGGTCAAGGACGACGCACTCGCGAAGCTCAAGACCAAGGTCGAGGGCATCCCGTACATGATGCTGTCGCCGTTCCCCGGCCTCGACAAGCCCGTCTCCCTCCAGTCCTGGG
Organism: Pseudonocardiales bacterium; assembly: GCA_032230575.1. GTDB lineage: Bacteria > Actinomycetota > Actinomycetes > Mycobacteriales > Pseudonocardiaceae > Lentzea. Next base: position 13,069 of record JAVXWK010000744.1, read on the forward strand.
GCCACCAGCTGAAGGTCGAGAAGGCCGACGACGAGCGCGTCGACCAGTTCATCTCCTCGCTGCTGCGTAACCCGAACACCTACCCCGAGGTCGGTGCTTCGTGCGAGAACACGCAGTTCCTCTCGAACCCGGCTCCGTTCGTGGCTGACAAGCCCGGCGCCGACGCGGTCCCGATGGACGGCGGCAAGGACGAGTCGACCACCGAGGCCCAGCAGGGCCAGCAGCCGATGAGCACGCCGCCGTCGGACTCCAGCTCGACCCCGCCGTCCAGCTGATGTCGGTCGACACCGAAGACGTCGAGGTGTCCGAGCGCCCCTCCGGAGTAGCTCGGACCCTCGTCATCGGCGCCGCCGTGCTCGCCATCCTGCTCCTGGGCGCTGCGGTGGGCCTGCTCGTGAAGCTCCCCGGCTCGACCTCGTCCGCAGTCCCCGCCTCGGGCTCCGTGGACGTCGGCTTCTGCCAGGACATGTCCCAGCACCACCTGCAGGGCATCCAGATGGCCAACACCGCCCGAGACCGCTCCACCGACCCGGCAGTCCGCCAGCTCGCGTTCGACATCTCCTCCACCCAGCTGGAGCAGGTCGGCCGCATGAAGGGCTGGCTGATGATGTGGAACGAGCACGAGCAGAACATCTCGGGCGTCTACATGGCCTGGATGAACGACTCGGGCGTCCACGGCCACGGCGCCACCACCCCGCAGGCAGGCCAGCCGCTCATGCCGGGCATGGCCACGACCGACGAGCTCACCAAGCTGCGCACCATGCCGGCGGGTCGTGACCTCGACGTCTACTTCCTGCAGCTGATGCTCCGCCACCACATGGGCGGCGCACCGATGGCCGAGTACGCCTCGACCCGAGCGGCCCAGCCGTTCGTCCGCTCGCTCGCGGCCAACATTCAGAAGTCGCAGACGAACGAAACCGAACTGATGAAGGACTACCTGGCGAAGCGCGGAGCCGCCCCGCTGCCGTAGCCACCGGTTGTCGTCGCGAGGGCCGTTCCCACCAGGGGACGGCCCTCGCACTTTCTCCCGAAGATCTCACCCTCCAAGCCGGTGGACATCCGCCTACCGCTGAGTAACGTGGGTCACACCCCTACTCGGAGGTAACCATGACCGTCGACGAGCGCGCGGCCAGGCAGGTCGCCGAACAAGCACGGGAAACCCGCTGGCAGCGACCGAGCTTCGGCAAGGAGCTCTTCCTCGGTCACTTCCGCATCGACCTGATCCACCCGCATCCGAGTGGAACAGCCGAAGACCGCGAACGCGGCGAAGCCTTCCTCGACAAACTCCGCCAGTTCACCGAGTCCCACATCGACAACACGGTGATCGAACGCGACGCCCAGATCCCGGACGAAGTCCTCAAGGGCCTCAAAGACCTGGGCGCCTTCGGCATGAAGATCAAGCCGGAGTACGGCGGCATAGGCCTGACCCAGGTCTACTACAACAAGGCCTTGATGCTGGTGGGCAGCGCGAGCCCGGCGATCGGCGCGATGCTGTCAGCGCACCAGTCCATCGGCGTCCCCCAGCCCATCGCGATGTTCGGCAGCCCGGAGCAGAAGCAGGAGTTCCTCCCCAGGTGCGCCAAGGGCGAGATCACCGCGTTCCTGCTGACCGAACCGGACGTGGGCAGCGACCCGGCCAGGCTGGGCACCACCGCCACCCCGGACCAGGACGACTACATCCTCAACGGCGTGAAACTCTGGACCACCAACGGCGTGGTGGCCGACCTTCTCGTCGTGATGGCCCAGGTCCCGGACCGAGGCATCACCGCGTTCGTCGTCGAAGCGGACGCAGAAGGCATCACAGTCGAGAACCGCAACGCCTTCATGGGCCTCAGGGGCCTCGAGAACGGCGTCACGAGGTTCCACGACGTCCGAGTCCCCAAGAAGAACGTGATCGGCAAGGAAGGCGCCGGCCTCAAGATCGCCCTCGCCACCCTCAACACCGGCCGCCTGAGCCTCCCCGCCCTCTGCGCGGGCTCAGCCAAGTGGTGCCTCAAGGTCGCCCGGGAGTGGTCCGCGGAACGCATCCAGTGGGGCCTCCCAGTAGGCAAACACGAAGCCGTGGCAGGCAAGATCGCCTACATCGCCGCCACCGCCTACGCCCTGGAAGCCGTGCTGGACCTCAGTTCCGAGCTCGCGGACGCGGGCAGCCACGACATCCGCATCGAGGCGGCGCTCGCCAAGCTCTACGCCTCCGAGAAGGCCTGGCTGGTCGCGGACGAGCTCGTG
>JAVXWK010000759.1:0-26285 GCA_032230575.1 Pseudonocardiales bacterium
CCTTGATCACGTCGCCCGCGAGCATCTCGAACAGCAGGTGCGCACGGCCTCGGGTCGAGTGCTTCTCTTCTTTGGTGACCCGGTAGCTCGGGCACATCACGCCGCCCCGGGTGTTCAGGCACTTGCCGACGCCGACGCAGCGGCGGGTGTCGCTCGCGAACTCCGCCCGCGTCGGAATCCGTGGTGGCGCAACGAGAATCCTGAGATCGTCGTCGAGCTTCCTCGGTTCCACGATCCGGCCGGGGTTGAGCAGGTTTTGCGGGTCGAACGCGTACTTGAACTGCCGGAACGCGTCGAGAGCCGCAGGCGGGTACATCCGGCTGAGCAGCTCGGACCGCGCCTGGCCGTCGCCGTGCTCGCCCGAGAGACTGCCGCCGTGTCTGACCACGAGATCTGCCGCGTCCTGCAGGAACTCCCGGTAGCCCCGAGCGAGGTCGAAGTCGATGCGGACGTGCAGACAGCCCTCGCCGTAGTGGCCGTAGGTGATGCCGCGCCTGCCGTGGCGGGCGAGCAACGCGTCGAACTCGCGCAGGTAGGTGCCGAGCCGCTCAGGAGGGACTGCCGCGTCCTCCCAGCCCGACCACGCCTCACCGCCGTCGGGCATGCGGGTGGCGAGCCCGGCGCCGTCCTCGCGGATCCGCCACAACGCCCGCTGGTGCGCGGGGTCGTGGATGATCATCGAGTTCTTGGTGATCTTCGCGACGCGTTCGGGGTCGTCCTCGACCTCCACGAACAGCCAGCTGCGGCCTTCCGGCAGGTCAGGGCGCGTGCGGACGCTCCGGACCAGCGCCTCGTCGATGCCCTCGACCGCCAGCGCACCGGAGATCTGGGTGACGTGGTCGGCGGCGTCGTAGGTGTCCGCGAAGCCGAGCACGACGAGCACCCGCCGTTCGGGACGGCGGACCAGCTTCAGTTCGGCGCCCAGCAGCACGACACAGGTGCCCTCGGTGCCGACGAGCTGCTGGGTCAACGTGGGCGCGTCCAGGGCGTACCCGCTCACCCGGCGGCTGAGCTGCGGAAACCACGCCGGGTCGTGCTGCGGCAGGTCGAACGCGGGCGGGTTCGTGGTGTCGAACGTGCGGCCGTCGACCGTGAGCACGGACAGGTTCGCGACGTTCTCGCTGGTCTTGCCCCACTTCACCGAGTGCGCGCCGCACGCGTTGTTGCCGATCATCCCGCCGATGGTGCAGCGCGAGTGTGTGGACGGGTCCGGGCCGAAGATGTAGTCGCCGGCCATTGAGTTGACGCGGTCGAGCACCGCGCCGGGCTGCACGAACGCGCGCTCTCCGGAGATTTCGATGGCGTTGAGGTACCGGCTGAAGTCGATCACCAGGCCGGTGCCGGTCGCGTTGCCCGCGATGGACGTCCCGGCTCCCCGGCTGGTGATCGGCACGCGGTGTTCCGCGGCGAGCGCGACGGCCGTGACCACCGCGTCTGTCGTGCGTGGACGGACGATCACACGCGGGACGTGGCGGTAGTTCGACGCGTCCGCCGAGTACAGGGCCCGGCTCGCCGGGTCGTCGAGGACGTCACCGTCCACGTCACGGCGGAGTTGATCGAGAAAGGCCCGCATCACCCGATCATGCCTGGCTGGGTGTGACATGGCTCCGCCGATGCCGGTCTACCTGCGAGTAGCCGATAGCCTCACCCGGTCAACCAGCAGCGATTGCAGGGAGAGCAAGTGAGTCGGTCCGTTCTGGTCACCGGAGGCAACCGCGGCATCGGCCTCGCCATCGCGCAGGCGTTCGCGGCGCAGGGCGACAAGGTCGCGGTCACGCACCGCGGGTCCGGGGCGCCCGAAGGCCTGCTCGGCGTGAAGTGCGACGTCACGAACTCCCGGGAGATCGACGCCGCGTTCACCGAGGTCGAGGCCGCGCACGGCCCCGTCGAGGTGCTGGTCTGCAACGCCGGCATCACCCAGGACACGCTGCTGCTGCGCATGAGCGAGGAGCAGTTCACGCAGGTCGTCGACGCGAACCTGACCGGCGCGTTCCGGTTCGCCCAGCGCGCCTCCCGCGGCATGCTGCGCAAGAAGTTCGGCCGCATCGTCTTCATCTCGTCCGTCGTGGGCCTCACCGGTGGCGCCGGCCAGGTCAACTACGCCGCGTCCAAGGCGGGCATGGTCGGCATGGCGCGCTCGATCGCCCTCGAACTGGGCTCGCGCAACATCACCGCGAACGTCATCACCCCCGGGTTCATCACCACGGACATGACGGCCGAGCTGCCCGAGGCCGTTCGTGAAGCCGCGTTGAAGCAGATCCCGGCCGGTCGTTACGGTGCGGCCGACGAGATCGCGCGCGCCGTCACGTTCCTCGCCGCGAACGAGGCGGGCTACATCAACGGTGCCGTGCTGCCGGTCGACGGCGGCCTCGGCATGGGCCACTGAGCCTGCTGAACTACGGGTCTTCTGAACTACGGCTGTTTCCTGACTGCGAAAGGGTTGGATCAAGTGACCGGACTGCTCGAAGGCAAGCGACTGCTGATCACCGGTGTGATCACCGACGCGTCGATCGCCTTCCACGTCGCACGAGTCGCCCAGGAGCAGGGCGCCGAGGTCGTGCTGACCGGGTTCGGCCGGATGAGCCTCGTGACGCGCATCGCCCAGCGCCTGCCCAAGCCCGCGCCCGTGGTCGAGCTCGACGTGCAGAACCAGGAGCACCTCGACACGCTGGCCGAGCGCGTCGGTGAGCACGTCGACGGCCTCGACGGTGTCGTGCACGCCATCGGTTTCGCCCCGCAGAGCTGCCTCGGCGCGCCGTTCATGGACGCGCCGTGGGAGGACGTCTCGGTCGCGATGCACGTCTCGGCGTACTCGTACAAGTCGCTCGTGCAGGCCGTTCGCCCGATGCTCTCGCACGGCTCGTCGGTCGTCGGCCTCGACTTCGACGCCCGCCAGGCGTGGCCCGCCTACAACTGGATGGGCGCGGCGAAGGCGGCGTTCGAGTCGATCAACCGCTACATGGCGCGCGAGCTCGGGCCGGACGGCATCCGCGTGAACCTGATCTCGGCCGGCCCGGTCCGCACCATGGCCGCGAAGTCGATCCCCGGCTTCGCCGAGCTGGAGAAGATGTGGGGCGAGAAGGCCCCTCTCTCGTGGGACGTCGACGACCCGACGCCGGTCGCGAAGTCGGTCTGCGGCCTCCTCTCCGACTGGTTCCCCGCGACCACGGGCTCCATGGTGTTCGTAGACGGCGGCGTCCACTTCCTGGGCCTCTAGCCCGCCTGTTCAGTAGTACGCGGGGCCCTTTCGTACTACAGGACCGCACGAAGGGCCCCCGCGTGCGGTCATTTGTGGACGGCGGCGTTCACTTCCTGGGGCCTCTAGCTTGCCTGGTCAGTAGTACGCGGGGCCCTTTCGTACTACAGGACCGCACGATAGGGCCCCGCGTGCGGTCAGCGGCGGCGTTCAGTTCCTGGGCCTCTGGCTTGCCTGCTTGGTAGTACGCGGGGAGCTTTCGTACTGTGGGAGCGTACGAAAGGGCCCCGCGTGCGGTCAGCGGTGGCGTGATTGGATGGGGCGGTGAGTTTCGACGCGCTGCTGTGGTTGTCGTTTGGCGGGCCGGAAGGTCCTGAGGACGTCCGCCCCTTCCTGGAGAACGTGGTTCGCGGACGTGGCGTGCCGCCGGAGCGGCTGGACGAGGTCGAGGCCCACTACCAGCACTTCGGCGGCGTGTCGCCGATCAACCGCCTGAACCTGGACGCCATCGAGGCCGTGAAGGCGACCGGCTTCGAGCTGCCGATCTACTTCGGCAACCGCAACTGGCATCCGATGGTCGAGGACACCGTCGCGCAGATGAAGGCGGACGGCGTCAAGCGTGCTCTCGTGTTCCCGACGAGCGCTTACGGTGGCTATTCCGCGTGCCGCCAGTACGACGAGGACATCCTGCGCGCTCTGGCCGCCGTGCCCGACGGCCCCGAACTCGTGAAGCTGCGCCAGTTCTTCGACCACCCGCTGTTCGTCTCCGCGTTCGCCGACGGCGTTCGAGCGGCTGCCGACTCCTTGTCCGGTCCGTACCGGCTCGTCTTCACCGCGCACTCGGTGCCGGTGTCCGCGGACAAGGCCGCCGGACCGCCTTCCGAGGGTGGCTACCGCTACTCGCGTCAGGTCGTCGAGGCGTCCCGGCTGGTCGCCGCGGAGCTCGGCATCACCGAGTACGACGTGGTGTGGCAGTCGCGGTCCGGCCCGCCGCAGATCCCGTGGCTCGAGCCGGACATCGTCGACCACATCGACGCCCTGCACGCCAAGGGCGTCGCCGGGGTCGTCGTGTGCCCGATCGGGTTCGTGTCCGACCACCTCGAGGTCGTGTGGGACCTCGACACCGAGGCACGCGACCGGTGCGCCGAGCTCGGCGTGGAGTTCGCCCGCGCCGCCACCCCGAACTCCGACCCGCGCTTCGCCGAGCTGGTGGTCGAGCTGGTCGCCGAGCACACCGAAGGCGTCCCGGCGCGGAAGCTGTCGTCGTTCGCCGCCGCCGGTTGCACGGTGAATGGCGCGCCGTGTGCGCCGTTGTGCTGCGAACCCGCGAAGAGGCCCGCCCGCGCCTGAACGCGGACGGGCCGGTCGGTCAGCGCAGGACCACGCCGTGCATCGCCCCGAGGTCGGACCAGGGCAGCCAGTCCTGACCCCAGACGTACGGCCGGAGCACCACGTGTCCGGTCGACTTGTCGCGGGCGTAGACGTGCAGTGAGGAGTCGGCGTTCACCGTGATCGCGGGGCCGCCCGTGACGTCGGCGCCCACGTCCGACCAGGCGAGCCAGCCCCGGTTCGGGTCGTAGGCCTTCTGCGACACGTGTCCGGACGGCTCGGCGCGCGCGTAGATCTGCAGCGACCCGGCGTAGGTCGTGACGAACGGGCTGTCGGACACGACTCCGCCGAGATCCTCCCACTCCATCCAGCCCTGGCCGGGCACGTGGACCTTCTGGAACACGTGCCCCGAGGGTTCGCCCCGGACGTGGAGGTAGATCGCCCCGCCGTACTCGACGGCCGTGGGACTGCCGGACACGACTCCGCCGAGGTCCTCCCATGGCAACCAGCCCTGGTTCGGGTGGAACGCCTTCTGGAACACGTGCCCGGACGGCTCGCCGCGGCCGTAGACGTACAACGACCCGCGGAACAGCAACGCCGCCGGACTGCCGGAGATCCGCCCGCCCAGGTCGGTCCACCCCGACCAGGCCTGCTCGTACTTCTTCTGCGCCAGCCGTCCGTCGGCGGTGCGCACGAACACGTGCAGGCCGTTCTCGAACTCGATGGCCGCCGGGCGGCCCGCCGCCGAACCGCCGAGGTCCTCCCACGCGGCCCAGGAGCCGTTCGTGAGGACCCGGTGCCACAGCCGTCCGTCCGCGCCGGGAGCGAACAGGTGCAGCTCCTGGCCGCGGACGTGGACCGCGACCGGCCCGGCGAGGTCGCCGCCGAGCGGTGCCCAGGCCGTCCAGCCCTGGCCGTGCCGCAGCACCTTCTGGTGCAGCTGCCGGTCCGCGCCCACGGCGAAAACGTGCACGTCCTCGCCGAAGCTGACCGGTGCCGGCTCCGCGACGGCCGTGGTGGCGGCCGTGTCCCTGACCCAGGCGGCGATGTCGTCGGTGCGCGCGTGCGTGCTGCCCTGCCGGGACTGCGTGACCGCCAGGCAGCCGTGCTGCCACGAGGTGGTGTTCACCCCGACCAGCTCGACGGCGCCGCCGCTGGTGCGCAGCGCCGGCCCGCCCGCGTCGCCCTTGCAGGTGTCGACGCCGTCCGCCCCGGTGCTCGCGATCCGGAGCGGGTCGACCGAGCTGACCGAGAACGCCGCGATCCTGGGCTTGCCGGGCACCCACTCGGTGGCCGTCCGGCCGAACCCGCCGACCTGCAACGCCTGTCCCGCGACTGGCGCCGCGGTGCCCAGCGGTACCGGTGCCACGTCCACGACCGGTGCCGCCAGCTTCGCCAGCACCACGTCGCGGTCTGTCCGGCGCACGAGTTCCACCACGTCGGCCGTCGTGCCGGTACCGCGGCCGAGGTCCACGTCGCCCAGCGTCACCTTCACCGGCGAGGCGGGCACGCCGCCCTGCGGGTTGGCCGGGAAGCACGACGCCGCCGTGATCACCCAGAACCGGTCGACCAGCGCGCCGCTGCAGGCCGCGCCCGAGTGCGCGACCCTGGCCAGGAACCCGTACTGCCCGCCGGGCACGACCGTCCCGCCGGACAACCCGGCCGCCGCGCCCGGCAGCCCCACCACGGCGGCCACCACCGCGAGTCCCGCCAGGCAGGTTCTCATCCGTCGTCGAAACCGACTCATTCCCCAGATCACTTTGTCACTCCCCCGATGTCGGTGCTGAACGCATGATGTCGTGAACAGCGGGGAAGGCCCAGATCGCCGCCGCCGGTTGCACGGCCGACGGCGCGCCGTTGTGTTGCGAACCGGTCAAGAGGCCGGTGCGAGTCTGGACAGAGCTTTTTCAACGGGCGAAGAATTGACTGCATGACCAGTTCCGCGGCCGTTGAGGTCACCGGGCTCCGGGTGCATCGGGGCAAGCGTCTGGTCCTGCGGGATGTGAGCTGCACGATCCCGCGGGGCAGTGTCACCGGGCTGCTGGGTCCGTCCGGCTGCGGCAAGACCACGCTGATGCGCTCGGTCGTGGGCGTGCAGGTCGTGTCCGGCGGGTCGGTCACGGTGCTGGGGTCTCCGGCCGGCAACCCGGGCCTGCGCAACCGGATCGGGTACGCGACGCAGAGCCCGTCCGTCTACGCCGACCTGAGCGTGGTGGAGAACCTGCGCTACTTCTGCGCGGTGCTGCGCGCGCCCCGGTCCGACGTTCAGCGTGTGATCGACGAGGTCGGACTGGGCGGGCACGAGTCGCAGCTGGTGTCCTCTTTGTCCGGCGGCGAGCTGTCGCGGACGAGCCTGGCTGTGGCGTTGCTGGGCAAGCCGGAGCTCCTTGTTCTGGACGAACCGACCGTGGGGTTGGACCCGTTGCTGCGTGACGAGCTGTGGACGCTGTTCCGTTCGTTGGCCGCTCGTGGTGTCACGTTGTTGGTGTCCAGCCACGTGATGGACGAGGCCGCACGCTGCGAGCGCCTCCTCCTGATGCGTGACGGCGCATTGCTCGCCGACGACACTCCTGACGCGTTGCTCGCCGTGACCGGCACGGGCGACCTGGAGCAGGCGTTCCTGTCCCTGGTCCGGGCCAGGGAGGCGGCATGAACACCTCGATCCTGCTCGCGACGACCGCGCGCATCCTGAACCAGTTCCGGCACGACCGCCGCACCGTCGCCCTGATGGTGCTCATGCCGTCGTTGCTGCTCATCCTGCTGCGCTTCGTCTTCAACTCCGAAGCCGCCTTCAGCCGCGCCGCACCGGCTCTGCTCGCGGTCTTCCCGTTCGCGATCATGTTCATCGTCACGTCGATCACGACCCTGCGCGAACGCACCACCGCGACGCTGGAACGGCTGATGACGATGCCGATCGGCAAGCTCGACCTGCTCTTCGGCTACGCGCTGGCGTTCGGCGTGGTGGCGCTGGTCCAGGTCCTCGTCGCGGTCGGCATCTCGCTCACCTGGCTCGGCCTGTCGATCGGCGGCTCGGTGTGGCTGCTCGTCGTGATCGCGGGCCTGGACGCGTTGCTGGGCACGGCTTTGGGTCTCTTCGCGAGCGCGTTCGCCCGCACCGAGTTCCAGGCCGTGCAGTTCATGCCGTTGTTCGTGATGCCGCAGGTGTTGTTGTGCGGGCTCTTCTCGCCGCGTGACTCGATGACGCCCGTGCTGGAGTGGTTGTCCAACGTCATGCCGTTGTCCTACGCGGTCGACGCACTGACCGCGGTGACGACGTCGAGCGACATCACAGGCGAGCTGGTGCGCAACCTCGTGATCGTGGCGGCGTGCGGACTCCTCGCGCTGGTGCTCGGCGCGGTGACGCTGAGGAGGCGCACTCCCTAGTGGCGGCCGGCGCCCGAGTCGGCGAGCACGCGCACGGCCTCGTCCACAGCGGCACACCGCGCCCGGCGCACCGCTTCGGACACCGGCTTCAAAGCGTCGGTCCGCGCGCTCATCGCCGACGCCGACATCGCCCCGCCCGGCGCGTCCGAGCGCGCCACGGACAGGATCGCGTCCACTTCGGCGGCGCGCTGCAGCACTCGCAGCGCGCGCGGGGGCATCGCGTCCGGCCACGGCAGGCGTGAGTTCGCGGCGGCCAGGTCGGCGATCTCCTTGCGCACGTTCGGGCGGTGCTTGGCCACGTCGAGGGACGCCATTGCGGCGGTCGCCTCGCGCAGGGCGGTACCCAGGCCGGCCTCGGCCTCACCGATCGGGATGTGCTCCAGGCCGTTGGACGACGGCAGGTCGAACACGGTCCAGCGCATCACGCCGTCCGCCACGATCTTCGGCACCAGGCCGATGTGCACGGACGGGATCACGAGGGCCTCGCCGGACCGCAGCGCGCACGTCGAGAGCGGGCCCTTGCCGCCCAGGCCGCGCACGTCGCCCGGTACGGGCAACGCCAGCCGCGCCGAGGTCGCGCCCGCGCGCCGCAGGGCGGCCAGCAGCAGGGCGGGACCCACCGGGGCCTCGTCGGGACCGGGGAGGTCGAGCGCCGTGGCGGTGCCGTCGTCGTCGGCCACCACCTCGTGCTGCTCGGCCCACGTGTGCAGGGCGTCGAGGACGTCGTCGGAGGCGGCCAGACCGTGCAGCCATCCCGACGTCCACACGACCAGCGTGGCACTCGCACAGGACACGGGACGAGATTACGTGGCCCGGCCCTGTGAGCCCCACCCGGTGTGCCTGATCCGAGACACCTAGTTGGCCGGACCGATGCGTTCTTCCAGCAGTGCGCGGAACGACCTCAGGTCCTCATCGGACGCGAAGGCCCTGTGCGGCACCGAGAGCGACGCCGCGTCGAGCGTCTCGAGCACGAAACCCCGCCGCGTCTCGGTCCAGCCGGGCAGCTCGTCCCAGACGATCTCCTCGCGCACCGCGTTGCCCACGGCCATCCGGAACGACTGGTCGTCCGCGCTGCCCACCACGGTCCGGCTGATCATCTCGTCGGACGAGAACCGCCACCACACCGCGATCGGTTCCATGAAGCCGATGACCAGCGCGCACACCAGGCCGAACAGCGCGATGGGGAACATGGCGTCGTCGAAGCCGAACAGCAGCACGAGCGAGAACACGCCCAGTGCAACTGCGAACCACGGCGCCCACTTGAACATCGGCACCATCGCGCGCAGGCTGGCCCGCCAGTCCGCCGGTGACGGCGCCCACTTGAAATCCACACTGTTGCTCATCGACCTGCATTCTGCTGCACGATGTGGCCATGGATCTGGGGGATCAGGAAAACAGGACAATCGCGCGCAGAACGGTGCTGAAGGGCACGGCTGCCGCGCTCGCGGGAGCAGCTCTCCTCGCGGCCGGCCAAGGCACCGCGCAGGCCGCCGCGGAAGATCCGGAACAGCGGCTGCTGCAGCTCGTGCCCGGCGGCAACGGCGTGATCTACGCGCTGTACGCCGACGGCCGGCTGAAGTGGTTCAAGCACAACGGGCGCAACGACGGCAGCTACAACTGGGCGGACGGCAACGGCCGGGAGATCGGGGGCGGCTGGCAGATTCACCCGACCGTGCTCGCCTCGCAGGACGGTCAGTTGTTCGGCTTCTGCGGTGACGGCACGATCTGGTGGCACAAGTGGGTTCTCACGAACGCCGCCACGGGCGCGGGTTACTGGCACGAGAACACGAACGAGGTCATCCACACGGGTTTCCGCGATTACTCGTACGTGTTCGGCGGCTGGGACGGCGTCATCTACGCCGTCGACGCCAAGGGCGACATGTACTGGTTCCGCTACGTCGCCGGTGACGGCACGCACGGCACCGGCGCCTGGGAGAACAACGGTGTCGGCCGGCTGATCGCGACCGGGCAGCGCGACTACGACGGCTACTTCGCCGACCAGCAGGGCGTCATCTACGGCATGCGGCACGGCGCGGTGCTGCACTGGTTCCGCTACCTCGCGGGCGACGGCTCGAACGGTCCGGGCGCGTGGGCGAACGACGGCAAGGCGATCCACATCGGCACCGGCTTCGACTGGGGCGGGTCCGTCGAGAGGTTCGCGGAGAACGGCGTCGTCTACTGCGTGTGGGTCAACCGCGACCACACGCAGCCGGACCACCAGCTGGCCTGGTACAAGCTCGACAACCACCTGGACATCGACCCGGACGACGTCACGTGGTCCGAGGGCAACGGCAAGGTCGTCGGCACCGGCTTCACCGTCACCAGGGCCGCGAACCTGCAGGGGTACACGAGCTGGTCGGTCGCGACGGGCGCGCAGCTCGCGGTCAAGGTGTCGACGACGTTCGACAGCTACCGGGCGAGCGTGCTGCGGCTGACCGGGCCGATCGAGCAGGGGGGCGCGCACGAGGTGTGGGCGCCGCGCACGTTCACCGGCCGCCGGCAGCTGCTGCGATCCGGTTACCGCGAGAACGGTGTGGGTTGGCAGACGGACTTCACCGTGCCCGTGGGAGATGACTGGGAGTCCGGCTTCCACGTCGTTCGCCTTGAAGGCGCGCACGGCCTGCGGCAGTACATCCCGTTCGTGGTGAAGCCTCAGCAGCCCAAGCACAAGGTCGCGCTTTTGCTGCCGTACCTGACGCACAACGCCTACAACCACTGGGGCGGGCACTTCCAGTACAGCTGGGACGAACGCGCCGCCCGTCGCCGCATCACCACACAGCGGCCGTTCGCGAACGCCTACATCGAGGCGCCGGGGTTCATCGACGTCCGCTTCTACGGCGACCTTCTGCTGATGAAGTGGTTCTCGGACAACAACGTCGCGTACGACTGCTACCAGGACCTCGACCTGCACGACCCGTCGTGGCTCGCGCAGTACAAGGTGCTCGTGCTGGCGACGCATCCCGAGTACTGGACGCCGGAGATGCGCTCTGCCGTGGAGACGTACCTCGATGGTGGCGGACGCGTCGTCTACACGGGCGGCAACGGCATGTACGAGCGCGTCGACCACAACGCTGCCGGTGGGTTCGTGCTGCACCGTCGCGACAACGGCACCCGGTTCCTGTGGCGTGAGCAGGGCCGTCCCGAGTCGGAGGTGCTCGGCGTCGCGTACGACAGCTACTCCTACATGGACATGCATCCGTACGTCGTGGACGCCGAGCACCCGTTCCTGGAAGGGACCGGGCTCAAGATCGGCGACAGGTTCGGCAGGGAGGGGTACAACTTCGCGGCCAGTGGCTGGGAGGTCGACACCCGCACCGCGGCCGGGCCCGAGGCGCCGGGCGTCGTCCGCTTCGCTCACGGCGAACAGGACCACGGCGCGGAGATGTGCGTGACACCCAAGCCGAACGGAGGGTGGGTTTTCGCCGCGGGTTCCTTGTGCTTCAACGGTGCTCTCGCTCATGACGCCGCCCAGTCGCGGATTCTGCTGAACGCGGTCCGGGCGGGTCTGGCCTAGCGGCTGGAGTCGCTCCACGTCGACGGGTCAGGTTCGGGCACGTAGCGTCGTCTGCGTGACCCAGAACCTGGCCCGCACGGCGGGCGAACTGCGCGCCGCCGGGCACCTGCCGCGCGGCGTCAAGACCGAGATCAGGGAGAACCTCCTCGCGGCACTGCGCGAGGGGCGGAACCCGTGGCCCGGCATCGTCGGGTTCGACCGCACGGTGCTCCCGCAGCTGGAACGCGCTCTGCTGGCCGGCCACGACGTCGTCCTGCTCGGCGAGCGCGGACAGGGCAAGACGCGGCTCCTGCGCACCTTGGTGTTGTTGCTCGACGAGTGGACGCCTGTCATCGAGGGGTCCGAGCTGGGGGAACACCCGCTCGACCCGATCACGCCGGAGTCGAAGCGACGTGCTCTCGAGCTCGGCGACGACCTGCCGGTGGTGTGGCGGCACCGCGACGAGCGCTACGCCGAGAAGCTCGCGACGCCCGACACGTCCGTCGGCGACCTGGTCGGCGACGTCGACCCGGTGAAGGTCGCCGAGGGACGTTCGCTCGGTGACCCGGAGACGATCCACTTCGGCCTGCTGCCGCGTGCCCACCGCGGCATCATCGCCATCAACGAGCTGCCTGACCTGGCCGAACGCATCCAGGTCGCGCTGCTGAACGTGATGGAGGAGCGCGACATCCAGGTCCGCGGCTACACGCTGCGCCTGCCGCTGGACGTGCTGCTGGTGGCGACCGCGAACCCCGAGGACTACACGAACCGCGGCCGCATCATCACGCCGCTGAAGGACCGCTTCGGCGCCGAGGTCCGCACGCACTACCCGCTGGAGGTCGACGCCGAGGTCGACCTGGTGCGCCAGGAAGCCTCGCTGGTCGCCGAGGTCGGCGACCACCTGCTGGAGATCATCGCCCGGTTCGTCCGCCACCTGCGCGAGTCGTCGTCGATCGACCAGCGCTCGGGCGTGTCCGCGCGCTTCGCCGTCGCGGCGGCGGAAACCGTTGCGGCGTCGGCACTTCGCCGTTCCGCGTTGATCGGTGAGACCCCGGCCATCGCTCGCCCGATCGACCTGGAGTCGGTGCCGGACGTGCTGCGCGGCAAGCTGGAGTTCGAGGCGGGGGAGGAGGGGCGCGAGGACGAGGTGCTCGTGCACCTGCTGCGCCGCGCGATCGCCGACACGGCACGTGCCCGCCTGGCCGGGTTGAACCTTCGCGCTCTGGCCGAGGTCGTCTCCGACGGCCACCCCGTCGCGACCGGTGATCGCGTGCACGCCGGTGACCTGCTGGCCGCGTTGCCCGAGCTGCCGATCCTGCACGAGGTCGCGGCGCGGATGGGTGCAGGCCCGAAGGATCCGGTCGGCCGCATCGCTTCGGCCGTGGAGCTGGCGTTGGAATCGCTGTATCTGACCCGCCACCTGGCGAAGTCCTCGGACGACGACCGAGCGGTGTACGGGGGATGAGGTACCGGTACGGACGGTGGAGCGGGGGCGCCGACCCGTTGGCGCCGCCCGTGGACCTGCGTGCGGCCGTCGACGAGCTCGGCCGCGAGATCATGGAGGGCGCGTCGCCTTCGTCCGCGCTGCGCGAGTTGCTGCGGCGTGGTGTCGACGGGACGCGCGGGCTGGACGACCTGACGTCGCGGCTGTGGCAGCGGCGTTCCTCGATCCAGCGGCGGCACCGGCTGGACGGCACTCTGTCCGAGGTCCGCCGGCTGCTGGACTCCGCTCTGGAGGCGGAGAGGCGGGTGTTGTTCCCGGATCCGTCCGACGACGCGCGTTTCCGAGAGGCTCAGCTCGACGCATTGCCGCCCGGTACCGCCGCGGCCGTGCAGGAGCTGTCGTCGTATGACTGGCGCTCGTCCGAGGCTCGCGAGGCTTTCTCGCAGATCCGCGAGCTGCTCGGTCGTGAGCTGCTGGACCAGCGCTTCCAGGGCATGAAGGAAGCGATGTCCAATGTGGACTCCGATGACGTGCGCCGGATTCAGCGCATGTTGCAGGACCTGAACTCGCTGCTGGAGGCGCACGCGGCCGGTTCTCCCGAGACGCCGCGGATGTTCGACGACTTCATGCGCAAGCACGGCGAGTTCTTCCCGGAGAACCCGCGCAACGTCGACGAGCTCATCGACGCCCTGGCCGCTCGTTCCGCGGCCGCGCAACGCATGATGAACTCGATGACCGACGCGCAACGGGCCGAGCTGTCCGCGTTGTCCCAGCAGGCTTTCGGCGGGATCGGGTCACAGCTGTCCACTCTGGACTCGTTGCTGCAGCGCTTGCGTCCGGGCGAGGACTGGACTTCCTCCGCTCGCTTCCGCGGCCAGGACCCGCTGGGCCTGGGCGAGGGCGCGCAGGCGATGGCCGACCTCGCCGAGCTCGACGCCCTGGCCGAGCAGCTCGGGCAGTCGTATCCGGGTGCGCGCCTGGAGGACATCGACCTCGAGGCACTGGAACGCCAGCTGGGCTCGTCGGCCTCTGTCGACGCTCGACGGCTGGCCGAGCTCGAGAAGGCCTTGCGGCAGCAGAACATCCTCGAGCGCGCGCCGGACGGTTCACTGCGCCTGACCCCGAAGGCGTTGCGCCGCTTGGGCGAGACCGCTCTGCGTGGCGTCGTCGACCAGCTGCGTTCCTCCCAGGGCTCCCGCGACACGGTCTCGGCCGGTGCCGCGGGCGAGCTGATGGGCTCTTCGCGGCCGTGGCAGTTCGGCGACACCGAGCCGTGGGACGTGCCGCGTACGTTGCGCAACGCTGTTCTGCGTTCGGGCTCGATGTCCCTGGACGTCGTAGACCTGGAGGTATCAGATACCGAACACCGCACGCGCGCGGCCGTCGCACTGTGCGTGGACACCTCCTGGTCGATGGTGCAGGACGGCCGTTGGGTGCCCATGAAGCGCACGGCCCTTGCTCTGCATCACCTCGTGCGCACCCGCTTCCGCACGGATGCTTTGCAACTGGTGACGTTCGGCCGCTACGCCGAAGCCGTGGACATCGGTCAGCTGACTTCCTTGGAAGGCGTGTGGGAACAGGGCACGAACCTGCACCACGCGTTGTTGCTGGCCGGGCGGCATGTTCGCCGGCACCCCGACGCGCAACCGGTCGTGCTGGTGGTGACCGACGGCGAGCCCACCGCACACCTGGAACCCGAGGGCGACGCGGAGTTCAACTACCCGCCGCTGCCCCGCACGCTGACGAAGACTCTGAACGAGGTCGACGCGCTGGCCCGGCTCGGCGCCACGATCTCGGTGTTCAAGCTGGGCGACGACCCCCGCCTGGCCGAGTTCGTCGACATCGTGGCTCGGCGGGGTGGAGGGCGCGTGGTGTCGCCGGACGAGGAGGGTCTGGGCGCCGCGGTGGTCAGCGACTACCTGAGGTCCCGACGCCGCCGCTGACGCCTCGCGCCTCACTCGGGCGGGTGAACTCTGTCCTGATCCACGCCTGACGCCGTCTGTTAGATGTCACAAAATCATGGTCATCTTTCTCCCGCAGAAATGCGGAACGCGGGGGGCGGCCGGAACGGAGGGCGGTGACGGCACCTCTCCACCGATTCGTCCTTGCCGCCGTGCGTACCGATGGAGAGCCGAGGCGCGCCGTGCTCGTCGGCCGCGCCGCTGGGATGTGCTTGCTGAGATCGGTGGCTGTGAGGACGATCGCCGTGTGCGCCAGTCCGTTCGCCGATTCGTCCTCGCCGCCGTGCTGAGCGGCGTGCCGTCGACCGTCCACGCGCTGGCGTCCGGTGACGACCCGTTGCGCGCGACCAGGGCCGCCGGGTCGTTGGTGGGCGGCGGCGCTGGTGCAGGCGTGGCGGTGCATCTCGTCGTGTCGGGCTGGTGGATGTTCGTGCTGAGGCGGCTTCGGGTGCGGGGCGTGGTGGGCGGGGCCGTGGCCGGGTTGCTGATCGCGGCGCTCGACCTGGAGGTCATCGGGCGCCGCAACGCGCAGCTCCGGGCGCTACCGAAGGTGCCGCAGTGGCTGGACCACGTGGCGTTCGGCGTGCTCATCGCCGGGGGTCGGGCACGTCCGGCGAGTCCGCGACGTCGGGCCTGATCGCCAGGAGGCCGAGCAGGAGGAGCACGCCCCACGCCGCGTCGAGGCCCTCGCTCGTGTTTCCGATCGTCGCCGCGAGGAAGGTGAACACGGCGATCACGATCATCGCCTGGATGAGGACCAGCGCGCGTCGGCGGTGAGTCACCTGGTTCTGGCGGGAGTGGGTCTGGTCGTCGTCGGTGGTGCTCTCGTCCAGGAAGCGTTGTTCGGCTTCGTTGAGCGGTGCGTTCGTGTGCCAGGCCCAGTCCGCTATCAGGGTGAGGCGGCTGCCGCGCAGCAGTGAGCCGGGGTCGCGGCCGTGGCGTTCCCAGGTGGCGGTGGCGTCGGTGAGCTCGCGGTGCAGGCGCTGGCCGTCGCGGTCGTCGGCCAGCCAGTCGCGCAGCCGGGGCCACGAGCGGATCAGGGCTTCGTGGGTGATCTCCACGCCGTCGCGGGTGCGGGTGAGCAGGCGGGTGTCGGTCAGACGGTCGAGCATCGAGGTGTCGTCGATCTCGGTCAGGGCGACTCGGCGTTTGGTGTCCTCGGTGCCGTCGCCCAGAGCGCACAGGCGCAGGAACAACGCCTTGACCGGCGGACGTTCGTCCTCCTCGAGCGCGTCGAACGTGGCTTCCGCGGTCTGCACGAGCGCGCCGCGGATGCCGCCCGCCGCGTGGAAGGCGGCCAGGGTCAGCGCGTTGCCCTGGCGCCGGTGCCAGGTCTCGAGCAACGCGTGGGACAGCAGCGGCAGCACGCCCGCCGCGCCGTGCGCCTCGGCGACCAGGGTGGTGACCAGCGCGCTTTCCACCGTGCACGCGGCTGCTCGCGCGGGACCGGTGATGGCCCGGCGCAGCTCGTCCGGCGTCATCGGGGTGACCGTGATCATCGCGTCCTGCCAGGCCGTCACGAGGTCCGCGTGCTGGGCGCAGCGCGCGTAGAAGTCGGCCCGTGTACCGATGACGACCCGGCACCTGCCTCGCTCGTCGTGAGCGGTAGCTACCAGCGCAGCCAGGAACGCCGACCGTTCGCGCGGGTCCGGGCAGAGCGTGAAGATCTCCTCGAACTGGTCCACCACCAACACGAACTCCGCGTCGCCCGGCAACGACGCCAACGCTTGACGCACGAGCAGCACGAGGGCTGCCGGGTCACGTGTCAGTTCGTCGTGCACCGCCGGCGCGGGGAGACCGAGATGCGCGGCCAGGTGGACCGCGCATTCCTCGAGCGGGCGCGGGCCCGGCGTGAACACCGCGACCGGTCCGGACAACCGGGGCACCAGGCCGGCGCGCAGGATCGACGACTTGCCCGATCCGGACGGCCCGAACACCGCGACGAAACGCCGTTCGGACAGCCGCCGCACCAGATCGGCGACCAGCGCCTCCCGGCCGAAGAAGCGGTCGGCGTCCTCGGCCCGGTACGCGGACAGCCCCAGGTACGGCGGGTCGCCGCGCCGGGTGGGTAGCGGAGTCGCCGTGGTGAGTGCGTGCCAGCGCTCCTCCCAGTCGACCGGGTCGCCTTCGCAGGCACGCACGAACGCCAGCGTGACGGCCAGGCTCGGCAAGCGCTTGCCGCTCACCGCGTCGGACAGGGTCGTCGACGAGAAGAGCGCACGGGCGGCCATCTCCCGATACGGCGGTTTTCCCGCTCTGTCACGCAGGTCTCGCAGGTCGGCCGCGAACTCCACCAGGGCGGTGCCGTCCCGCTCCAGCGGAACCTCCTTGCGTGGCATTGCACCCGATCCCTTCACCGTGCCCGGAAACCGCAGCCTCTCCAGGTGTACCGCGATCGCGTTGTCCGGTGCCGGGATGTCGCCACCCGGACAACATCATTCGGACAACCCTGGCGCGGACCGGTCAGCCCAGGACGGCGGACAGCCGGGGTGAGCGGCGGGCATCCCGGCCTTGCCAGCGAAGCTGAAGTGCCACGACAGGCCGAGACACCCGCGGTGTTCCTGGGTGAAGACCGCGGACTCGAAGACGTGCCTGTCCCGCGCCACAACGCGCGGCGCCGATCTCTCCCCTGAAAGCGGCCACGTCAGGCCGCGAACAGGGCGGACAGGCGGGGGAGACGGGCCGCCAGCTCGGCGCTGTCGTCGAACTCGAAGTCCCAGTCCGGGTCGAGCTCCGGGTAGCGGATCGTGAAGGCGTCCTCGGGGAGCTTCATGCCGGTGGCGGCGAGGTGGGCGTTCCAGGCGATGTTCAGGGTGAGCTCGCACTCGAACTCCACGCCGGACTCGGCGGCGGCGATCACGGCGGGCAGGGAGGCGAGCGAGTCCGGGGCGGCCACGGCGGACTCGAAGACCTCGCGGCCCTGCGCGAGCAGCCAGCCGCGGAAGTAGTCGAAGCCGTCGTCCGAGCAGCCGCCGTTGATCAGGTAGGCGGCGGCCCAGAGCGGGTTCCGGTAGGAGAGCGCGAGGAGGTCCCACAGGACCTGTTGGGCCGCGACGATCTCCGCCGGCGGCCGGGCTGCCAGAAGCGTGGAGGCGGCGGCGGCCACTGCCTCGCTGTCGGAGGGGTCGGTGACCTGAGCGCGGGCGTCGGCGATCAGGGTCCAGAAGGTGTTCGGGTCCACATCACCGAGGATGGCAGGGGGGTCTGACAATTTTGGGGCCTGACGAACGTCCAGCGAGGACATAGGTTGGAAACATGATCAGGTCTCTGTGGCGTTCCCTCGAAGCCGTGCACGCGATGATCTACTTCGCCCCCGAGGCGGACAGCCGGTACACCGCGGCGGGGCTCGACCGGCCCGGCGGGTACTTCGCGTCGCGGGCGGCGGCACTGGGCAGGGCCAGCGCCGAGGTCGTGATCTCGACGTTCTACAACTTCAACCCCGCGCTGATCCGTGCGCGCATCCCGCAGGCGTGGGACACGGTCTCGCCCGAGCAGATGCTCAAGCTCCGGCTCGAGGCGGCGGACGAGGCCCTGCGCAAGGTCCTGCCGGACGATCTCAAGGAGATCACCGAACTCGCGAAACGCGCTGCTGAACGAGCTAAGGAAATGCTGCACGGCCGCACGCTCTTCGCCGCGCACGCCAGCCTGCCGTGGCCCGACGAGACGCACCTGCAGCTGTGGCACGCGCAGACGCTGCTGCGCGAGTTCCGTGGCGACGGGCACCTGGCCGCTCTCTTGAGGCACAACATCACCGGCATCGAGGCGTTGGTGCTGCACGCGGCAGAGGGCGACTACCCGGCAGAGACGCTCCGCAAGACGCGCGGCTGGCCCGAGGAGAAGTGGGCGGAGACGGTCGAAGACCTCCAGAGCCGCGACCTGGTCAACGACGAACAACTCCTCACGCAGCAGGGACGCGAGCTGCGCACGAGCATCGAGGACGCGACCGACCACATGAACGAGCCGGCCTACGACGTGCTGTCGGACCAGGAGAAGCAGCGCTACGTCGAGCTGGCCGCGCCGTTGAGCAAGGCGGTCATCGACTCCGGGTTGGTACCTGCTCGTCGCTGACCGCCGAGATGACGTAGTCCGAAGGCTCGAACGAGCGGATCCGGCGCATCATCCGGACCGTCGACCACGGCCACATCGTCGAGTTCCGCCCGTTCGCGTCGAGGTAGTACGAGGTGCAGCCACCGGCGTTGTAGACAGTGCGCTGCAACGCCGCCTGCACCGACGAGTTGAACGCCGCCTGCACGGAAGCCCGCACGTCGACAACAGGCCACGAGCGCGAACGCAGCTCCGTCAACGCCGACGCGACGTACCGCACCTGTGTCTCGATGATCGTGAACGCCGACGAGTGCCCGGTGCCGAGATTGGGTCCCAGCAACAGGAACAGGTTCGGAAACCCGTGCACCGACGTCCCCAGGTAAGCCTGCGGACTCCCGCGCCACCGTTCGGCCAGTGACACCCCGCCGACCCGCACCCGAGACGCGATCGGCGGGTCGCTGAAGTGGAACCCGGTCCCGAAGATGATCGTGTCGACCTTCCGCTCCACCCCGTCCGCGCCGATGATCCCGTCCGCGGTGAACCCCTGGACGGCATGCGGCACCACGGAAACGTTCGGCTGGGCCAGCGCGGGGTAGTAGGTGTTCGACATCAGCAACCGCTTGCACCCCAACACGAAGTCCGGCGTCAACGCGGCACGCAACGCGGGATCCTTGACCGTCCGCAGATGCAGCAAACCGAGCCGCTGCACCATCTTCATCACCCGCGGATGCCGGAACCCGTAGCTGAACAGCTCCAGCAACCCGAACACCACCGACCGCGGCAGCTTCAACGACGGCTTCGGCAACACCCAGGGAGCCGTGCGCTGGAACAGGTACAGCTGATCAACCGAAGGCTGGATCCGCGGCACGAACTGGATCGCCGACGCCCCCGTGCCGACCACCGCGACCCGTCGCCCGGAGAAGTCCCGCCACCGCGCGGAATGAAAGATCTCGCCTTCGAAAACCGACGCGTCCAGCGGAATCTTCGGCTCGTGCCAGGGCCCGGTCGCCGACACGAGAGCCCGCGCAGTCAACGGACCTGACGACGTCCGGACCTGCCAGCGCGACCCGTCCCAGACCGCGTCCAGCATCTCGGTGTCGTACTGCGGCACAACGCCATGAGCGGCAGCCGTCTCCGTCAGGTACGCCAAGATCACCTGCTGGCCGGAGAACGCCGAACTCCACCGCCGGGGCGCGAACGAGTACGAGTACAACGCCGACGGGATGTCACAGGCACACCCCGGATAGACGTTGTCGCGCCAAGTCCCGCCCAAAGCGGAAGCCTTCTCGATGACGTGCGCGTCGAACCCGAGTTCGCGCAGCCGGATGGCCGCACCGATACCAGCTGGTCCCGCTCCGATCACCAGTACGTCCACGGATACCGACGGTATTTAGATTCCAGGAGCATGTCAACGTATGCTTTCCGGCATGGCACGGTTGACCCGCGCGGAGAGCCAGGCACGCACCAGAACGTTGCTGACCGACACGGCGCAACGGCTGTTCCTGCGCGACGGCTACCACGCGACCTCGCTCGAGAAGGTCGCCGACGCGGCAGGCTTCTCCAAGGGCGCGGTGTACTCGAACTTCGGCAACAAGGACGAGCTCTGCCTGGTCGTGCTCGACGCCCTGTACGCCGAGCGCATCACCGAGATCGTCAAGGTCTTCACGCGGGGCACGACGATCGAGGACCGGCTCGAAGCCTTCGAGGCCTACGCCGAGACCATGATCGGCGACGCCCCGCGCACCCAGTTCGAGGTCGAGTTCGCCCTCCAGGCCCGCAAGGACCCGGACCTGCGTGCCGAGCTCGCCCGCAGGGACGCGAGTGTGGCGGACGCCCTCAAGGCCCTCATCGACCAGCAGACCGAGGAACTGGGCCTGGCACCCGTCATGCCCACCGAGGACGTCGCCAGGGCGTTGCTGAGCCTGGGAATCGGCCTCGGCGTGCAGCGGTTCGTCGAGGGCGCGCCACCGATCCGCGTCCTCACCAGCACCATGCGCGTGCTACTCGGTGTCCATCTCCCGATCGGTTGACGCCAGCGCCTTCTCGGTCGCCGGATCCGGCCCGGCGCGGTGCTTTCCGGGATGCGTCAACGAGAAGTGCGCCTCGTCGCGCATCCGCTCGACCATGTGCGGGTAGTGCAGCTCGAACGCCGGCCGCTCCGACCGGATCCGCGGCAGCTCCTTGAAGTTGTGCCGTGGCGGGGGAGAGGTCGTGGCCCACTCCAGCGAGTTGCCGTAGCCCCACGGGTCGTCCTGCGGGGCAGGGTCGCCGTAGCGGTAGGACCTGAACACGTTCCACACGAACGGGATCACGGACGCGCCGAGCAGGAACGAGCCGATCGTGGAGATCGTGTTCAGCGTCGTGAAGCCGTCCGTGGCGAGGTAGTCGGCGTAGCGGCGCGGCATGCCCTCGTTGCCCAGCCAGTGCTGCACCAGGAACGTGCCGTGGAAGCCCAGGAACGTCGTCCAGAAGTGCAGCTTGCCCAGCGGTTCGTTGAGCATCCGCCCGGTCATCTTCGGGAACCAGAAGTAGATCCCGGCGTACGTCGCGAACACGATGGTGCCGAACAGCACGTAGTGGAAGTGCGCCACCACGAAGTACGTGTCGGACACGTGGAAGTCGACGGCGGGCGCGGCGAGCAGGATGCCCGTCAGGCCGCCGAAGAGGAACGTCACCAGGAAGCCGACGGCGAACAGCATCGGCGTCTCGAACGTCAGCTGGCCACGCCACATCGTGCCGATCCAGTTGAAGAACTTGATACCGGTCGGCACCGCGATCAGGAACGTCATCAGCGAGAAGAACGGCAGCAGCACGGCACCCGTGGCGTACATGTGGTGCGCCCACACGGCCACTGACAGCATCGCGATCGCGAGAGTCGCGAAGACGAGTCCCTTGTAGCCGAACAGCGGTTTGCGGCTGAACACCGGGAAGATCTCGGTCACGATCCCGAAGAACGGCAAGGCGACGATGTACACCTCGGGATGGCCGAAGAACCAGAACAGGTGCTGCCACAGGATCGCCCCGCCGTTCTCCGGGTCGAACACGTGGGCACCGAAGTGCCGGTCGGCCGCCAGACCCATCAGCGCCGCCGTGAGGATCGGGAACGCCAGCAGGATCAGGATGGACGTCACCAGGATGTTCCAGGTGAAGACCGGCATCCGGAACATCGTCATGCCGGGCGCCCGCAGCGTGATCACGGTCGTGGTCATGTTCACGGCACCGAGGATCGTGCCCAGACCGGACACGGCCAGACCCATGATCCACATGTCCGCGCCGACACCCGGCGAGTGCACCGCGTTCGACAGCGGCGTGTAGGCGAACCAGCCGAAGTCCGCCGCGCCGCCCGGCGTGACGAACCCGGCGACGACGGTGATGCCGCCGAACAGGTACAGCCAGTACGAGAAGGCGTTCAGCCGCGGGAACGCGACGTCCGGCGAGCCGATCTGCAACGGCAGGATGTAGTTCGCGAACCCGAACAGGATCGGCGTCGCGTACAGCAGCAGCATGATCGTGCCGTGCATGGTGAACAGCTGGTTGAACTGCTCGGCCGACAGGTACTGCAGGCCCGGCCGCGCCAGCTCGCCGCGCATCAGCAGCGCCATCACGCCGCCGATCATGAAGAACGCGAACGACGTGGTCAGGTACATGATCCCGATCTGCTTGGGATCTGTCGTCTTGAAGAGCGAGAGGAAGTACGAGCCCTTCGGCCGGGCGCGGGCAGCCCCCGGATGTGGCACGACCGGCGTCGGCTTGATCGTGGTCATCTCGCCTCCTCGCGACAGGGCAACATCGTCCTCCCGGTCAGACCTCGGGGCAATCCATGACGAGGACAGCCGACGTCACCGGGACCACCGGAGCGCCTACGGAAATGCCGCTGACCTGCACGTAGTAGGCGCCCGGAGTCAATCCGCCGAATTTGATCGCCATACTCTCGGAGATCGCCGGACTGCGCGATTCGACCTGTTTGCCGTTCTCGTCGAGCAGCGCCACCTTCAACGCCCGCGGCGTTGTGTCCTTCAGCTCGACCGTGACGTCCAGGTCTTCGCTCGCCAGCACCAGGTCAGGCACGATGACCTGCGGTTCCGTCGCCGTCACGTTGCGCGGGATGATCGACTTCGACGTCAGGAACGACTCCACCATGTCCAGCACTGTCGAGTTGTCCTGCAACGACGTGTGCTGCTCGACGACCCGGTGCAGCGTGTTCGAGGACAACGTCAGCCCCTTGCGCGCGGCCCCGACCATCGGCACGGTCGCGTCGCCGTAGAGCTCCTCGCCCTCGTAGCCCCGGTAGCAGGTCACCTTGCCGTCGGCGATGCGCGCGGTGGTGGCCGTCGGCTGCTTGCCGCCGAGAATCGCGTAGGTCTGGTCGGCGAACGAGTCGGTCAACGCGCCGTGGAACGCCATCGCGTCCTCGACCATCTTCGTGTCGAGCTCGGGCAACGTCGTCTCGGTCGTCTTGACCAGGCCATTCGGCGACTCGATGCACGCGTACTCGGGCAGCAGCTGGTGCAGCGAGGGCATGCTCCGCGAGAACTCCGTCAGGTCGATCGCAAGCGGTCCGAGGCCCTTGCGCACGCCGTTGACCAGCTGTTCCAACGCAGAGGCCGCCCCTCGGTACGGCGTGCCCATCGTGACCAGCTTGTCCGTGCGCTCGGCCATCCCGCACTGCTCGATGCACCACCGCGCGACCAGCCCGCCCATCGAGTGGCACACGAAGCTGACCTTGGCGTCCGGGCCGAGCTTGTCCAGCATCTCGTCGACCCTGCGAGCGAGCAGCGCGCCGTTGAAACGGTTCGACAGGCGCCAGTCGTAGGCGAACAGCAGCAGGGTGCCCTTTTCGACGGTGTAGCCGAGCGAGCTCAACCGCTTCGACACCCGGTCGTAGCCCTTGAGCGGCGTCCAGATGCCGGGGATGACGTGCAGGTCGCTCATCAGCGCCACGGGCTCGATGCCGTCCTGAGGGTGCTCGTCGCCGATGCCCGCGGGCAGCTTGAGGCGGTGCAGGCTGCGGCCCAGCGTGAGGACGGCTTTCAGCGCGGCCCTGCCGGACACCTCCCAGACCATGCCGTCCTCGTCCCTGAGCGTGCTGCCGAGGATGCCGGGCAGGACGACGACAAGATCACTCATCAGGACTCCTCGGCGAGCTTGCGGATGAGAGTGAGCAGCTTGAGGTTCGCGGGCACCAGGAACGTCAGCTCGTGGATCCACGCCAGGCGCTGATCCTTCGCCGGCAACGCCAGCCGTCCGTCGCCCGCTCGGTCCCGTGCGACGACCTTGTACAGCGCGGCCAACGCGTAGGGCTCCAGCGCGCTCACGGCCTGGGTGAGCGCTTGCGGTGTCGCGCCCCCAGCGAGCCCGCGCAGGATTTCCGTTGTGCGCTCAGGGCTTTCCAACGCGTCGAGCACGAGATCGAGCACGTCGGAGTCCTCGTCGGCCAGCAGCAGCAACGCGTGCACCGGCCGGTTGTCGCGGACGTTCTTCAGGACTTCCTTGTCCAGCAGCTCTTCCCGGCGCGTGGCGAGCAGCTCGCGGCGGCGTGCCGGAGTGGCGTCGACGAACTCGTCCGCGAGGCTCGCCAGCAGCCACGGCCGGTACGCGTGCTGAACGCCCTGCTGCTGCGCGGTCGTGCGGCGCGACTGGATGACCTGGGCCTCGGTCAGGCTGGTCCCGAAGAGGGCCTCGGTGACGGCCACGTCCGCGTCCGTCGACAGCAGCTCCGGGTGCTCGATGAGCACGGCGCGTTCCTCGGCGTACGAGCGCGCGAACACCCACTTGCGGGCGGTCTTGAGGAGCGTGCGGTCGACGGTCAGCCAGTCCGGCAAGGTGTCCCACGACCACGGACCGGAGTCGTAATGGTGGCGGGCGACGTCGTGCACGTCGTGGATCGCCTGGCGGGACTGGCCGACGTGCGTCAGCGCCTGGCACAGCCACTTCGCCGCCGCGGGATCACCGGCTTTGGTGGCGGCCGCGCGCAGCATCAGCAGCGTGGCGAGGTGCGAGCCGGTGAACCGCGCGGTGACGCGGTCCCAGGTCTCGTCGACGATCTCGGGCTGCTTGAGGCCGGCGCAGACGATGTCGAGCGTGAACAACGCCGCCGCCAGCGTGGAGAGCCGGTCGGCGTTCTCCAGGCAGACCTCGATGGTCCGCAACCCGGTCGCGAGGGCTTCGCGGGGCTTGTCGGCGTCGCGCTGGCGGCGCATGAGGTTGTGCAGCGCTTGGCTGTGGATGCGCAGGCCGTCCGCGAGGTCTGCTGCCTTCCGTGCGGCGGCCAGGGCCTCACCCATCTTGTTGATCATGCTGTACGCGACGCTCAGGCTCAGCGCGGCGTCGGCGAGCTGCGGCCGGAACGCGGCGTGGCGGTCGAGCGTGCCGCTGATCTCGGACGCCTGCTGGGTGATGCGGTCGGCCTCGGACAGCCTGCCCAGTGCGAGGTAGTCGCGGGCCAGTTCGGCGAGTGCGCTGACGAGGTCCGCGAGGAAGACCGGGTTCGTCTGCGCGAGGGAGTAGTACAGCTCGACGGCCTGCTTGGAGCGTTGCATGGCTTCGTAGCGCCGGCCGGTCTCGCTGCACCTCGTGGCGAGGGACGTCATTGCGCGCGCGAGCGGGGCATCGGAGTCAACGGCAGCCACGGCATCTCTCGCCGTGGACAGTGCCTCGTGCTTACGGCCGAGCATCGCGTAGACCTCGCTCAGGTCCACCAACGCGCCGCTGAGGTGTGCTGCGTAGGTCGGGTTGTCGCCGCCGTGCGTTGTCGTCTTGGCGATGCGTTGCGCAAGCCGTTTGTGCGTAACGGTTTCCGCCGTCGTCGGAGTCGAGGCGGCCAGCTCGCGGTACCGCACGACAGCTTCTTCCGCGGGCGCCACGGCCTGCTGCAACCGCCCGGCCTCGCGGTACCGCTGACCGAGCTTGTTGAGCACGTAAGCCAAGTCCGCCAAGTACATCCGGATCGTCGGCACCAGCGTCCGGAAGTTGGCCGCGGCCTCCTCCAGCGGGTCGAAGGCCTCGTCGCCACGACCCCAGTGCGTCAGCTCGTTCGCCGCCGCCGTCGCGGCGAGGGCGATGTCCGGGATCAGCAGGGCGTTCATCTGCGCGAGCTCGCGCAACCCCTTCAGGGCCTGCGCGCCCGCGTGTCCGCAGTGGCGCCACGCGTACTTCCACAGGTAGCCGGGCGCGTCCGGCGGCACACCGCCTTCCAGGCGCTGCCGGTACAGCTTGATGAGCGCGCACGCCACCTTCTCCGCACCCGGCGCGAACACGGCGTCCTTGCTCGGCGCGAACTGCGGCCGCAAGTGGTCGGCGAACGTCTGATGCGTCAGCTTGAAGACCGCCGTGCCTTCCTCACCGTCCTGCACGATGTGACGGCCCAGTTCGGTGAGCACGGCCGTGATGTCCTCACGGCTGAACTGCTCGCCGGACAACGCTTCCGCGACCGCG